>CAURTM010000008.1:0-47302 GCA_963527735.1 uncultured Streptococcus sp. | reverse complement strand
AAATTAAACTAGATTGGTCTGAAGATGAGGACAAGGAAGTCCAAAAGATTGCCTACAAACGTCAAATCTTGGCAGAATTAGGCTTAGATAAGTAGAAAAATAGGGAGTTGGTGAAGATTATCCTTTACCAGCGCCCTTTTTCTTTTAAAAATGAGAAAATTTCGGTATAATAGTCAAAGATAGTCAAGGTTTAAAGAGAGAGGTGGGTTTGTAATGAGATTTAAAAATACATCGGATCATATTGAGGCCTACATCAAGGCGATTTTAGATCAATCTGGAATTGTAGAGTTGCAACGGAGTCAGTTGGCAGATACCTTCCAGGTTGTTCCTAGTCAGATCAACTATGTGATCAAGACACGCTTTACGGAAAGTAGAGGCTACTTGGTTGAAAGTAAGCGTGGTGGCGGAGGCTACATTCGTATAGGACGGATTGAGTTTTCTAGTCATCATGAAATGCTCAGCGAGCTGCTTTACTCAATTGGTGAGCGGGTCAGTCAAGAAATTTATGAGGATATTCTGCAGCTTTTGGTTGAGCAGGAATTGATGACCAAGCAGGAGATGAATTTGCTAGTATCAGTAGCTTTGGATCGCGTTCTAGGAGAAGAAGCTCCAGTTGTTCGTGCAAATATGCTACGACAGGTCATACAAGAGGTAGATAGAAAAGGGAAGTAAGATGAACTATTCAAAAGCATTGAATGAATGTATCGAAAGTGCCTACATGGTTGCTGGCCATTTTGGAGCTCGTTACCTAGAGTCTTGGCACTTGTTGATTGCCATGTCTAATCACAGTTATAGTGTGGCAGGGGCAACTTTAAATGATTATCCATATGAGATGGACCGTTTAGAAGAGGTGGCTTTGGAACTGACTGAAACGGACTATAGCCAGGATGAAACCTTTACGGAATTGCCGTTCTCCCATCGTTTGCAGGTTCTTTTTGATGAAGCAGAGTATGTAGCGTCAGTGGTCCATGCTAAGGTGCTAGGGACAGAGCATGTCCTCTATGCGATTTTGCATGATGGCAATGCCTTGGCGACTCGTATCTTGGAGAGGGCTGGTTTTTCTTATGAAGACAAGAAAGATCAGGTCAAGATTGCTGCCCTACGTCGAAATTTAGAAGAACGTGCAGGCTGGACTCGTGAAGACCTCAAGGCTCTACGCCAACGCCATCGTACAGTAGCTGACAAGCAAAATTCTATGGCTAATATGATGGGCATGCCGCAGACTCCGAGTGGTGGTCTCGAGGACTATACGCATGATTTGACAGAGCAAGCGCGTTTTGGCAAGTTAGAACCAGTCATCGGTCGGGATAAGGAAATCTCACGTATGATTCAAATCTTGAGTCGAAAGACCAAGAACAATCCTGTCTTGGTTGGGGATGCAGGTGTCGGGAAAACTGCTCTGGCACTTGGTCTTGCCCAGCGTATTGCTAGTGGGGATGTGCCTGTGGAAATGGCTAAGATGCGCGTGTTAGAGCTGGATTTGATGAATGTCGTTGCAGGGACACGTTTCCGTGGTGACTTTGAAGAACGCATGAATAATATCATCAAGGATATTGAAGAAGATGGTCAAGTCATTCTCTTTATCGATGAACTTCATACCATCATGGGTTCTGGGAGCGGGATTGATTCGACTCTAGATGCGGCCAATATCTTGAAGCCAGCCTTGGCGCGTGGAACTTTGAGAACAGTTGGTGCGACCACTCAGGAAGAATATCAAAAACACATCGAAAAAGATGCGGCCCTTTCTCGTCGTTTCGCCAAAGTGACGATTGAAGAGCCAAGTGTGGCCGACAGTATGGCCATTTTGCAAGGCTTGAAGGCGACTTATGAGAAACATCACCGGGTGCAAATCACAGATGAAGCGGTCGAAACAGCTGTCAAGATGGCGCATCGTTACTTGACTAGTCGTCACTTGCCAGACTCTGCTATCGACCTCTTAGATGAAGCAGCAGCAACAGTGCAAAATAAATCAAAGCATGTAAAAGCAGACGATTCTGACTTGAGTCCAGCTGACAAGGCCTTGATGGATGGCAAGTGGAAACAGGCTGCCCAGCTAATCGCAAAAGAAGAGGAAGTACCTGTCTATAAAGACTTGGTGACAGAGTCTGATATTTTGACCACCTTGAGTCGCTTGTCAGGTATCCCCGTTCAAAAACTGACTCAGACTGATGCCAAGAAATACTTAAACTTGGAAGCTGAACTGCACAAACGTGTCATCGCTCAAGATCAAGCTGTTTCAAGTATTAGCCGTGCGATTCGCCGCAACCAGTCAGGGATTCGCAGTCACAAGCGTCCGATTGGTTCCTTTATGTTCCTAGGGCCTACAGGTGTCGGTAAGACCGAATTGGCCAAGGCTTTGGCAGAAGTTCTTTTTGACGACGAATCAGCCCTTATTCGATTTGATATGAGTGAATATATGGAGAAATTCGCAGCCAGCCGTCTCAATGGAGCTCCTCCGGGCTATGTAGGTTATGAAGAAGGTGGGGAGTTGACAGAGAAGGTTCGCAACAAACCCTATTCCGTTCTCCTCTTTGACGAAGTAGAGAAGGCTCACCCAGACATCTTTAATGTTCTCTTGCAGGTATTGGATGACGGTGTCTTGACCGATAGCAAGGGACGCAAGGTTGACTTTTCTAATACCATTATCATCATGACGTCAAACCTTGGTGCGACAGCCCTTCGTGATGATAAAACCGTCGGCTTTGGAGCTAAGGACATTCGCTTTGACCAGGAAAATATGGAAAAACGCATGTTTGAAGAACTGAAAAAAGCTTATAGACCTGAGTTTATCAACCGTATTGATGAAAAGGTAGTCTTCCATAGCCTATCTAGTGACCATATGCAGGAAGTGGTGAAGATTATGGTCAAACCTTTAGTGGCAAGTTTGGCTGAAAAAGGTATTGACTTGAAATTACAGGCTTCCGCATTGAAATTGTTGGCCAATCAAGGATATGACCCAGAGATGGGAGCTCGTCCACTTCGCAGAACCCTACAAACAGAAGTGGAAGACAAGTTGGCAGAACTTCTTCTCAAGGGAGAATTAGTGGCAGGCAGCACACTTAAGATTGGTGTCAAAGCAGGCCAGTTAAAATTTGATATTGCATAAAAACGAGGTCGGGACAAAGTTCCCGACCTCTTTGTTTGCCTTTATTAGTTTGATTTGCTGTTTCGACTGTTTTAGGGATGGCTATCTTTCTTAGAATTACTCAACATGTGAGTAAAGAAGTCTTTGTATCGATACTTGAGATAGTTCTCATGTAAAAATAACAAAGTGATATAAACAATCAAAAAGATTGTAGTCAGATAAAACACATCAAATGCAGTTCGCGCATAGTAAGTGGCTGATTGATAAGAGCCAATAGCTGCCACAATCAACCAAGGAAGATACTTGTAATACTTATTTAGCATGAGAGTGCACCTCCTATATTCTATTTCAATGTTATTATATTCCTTTGTCTAAAGCGATGAAAGCGATTATACAAAATAAATTTAAATTTTTAACAGGAAAATCTCCTGTTTTTCTGTTTTATTACGAATAGAAGAGTAGGAGGAGTAAATGTATCTAAAGTATTTAAGATTTTTAAAATAGTTTAGATAAATTGTTGACATATTTAAACCCCAATGTTACAATTATATTACAAAAAGATTTCTTTATATTTCTAAAATATTACAAAGGAGTAGAAAAATGAAAAAGAAAACCTATATCAAATTGATGGCAGCAACTGTATTAGCTTCTACCTTGCTACTGGGAGCTTGTGGAAATAAAAAAGAAACAACTCAAGCAAGCAGTTCTGCTAAGACAAGCCAATCATCAAGCTCTAAAGCAGCTTCTGCTAGCAAAGAAAGCAAGACTCAGAAGTCCTCAAGTTCAGCTTCATCTGAAAAGGCCAAGGCATCTACTGATCAATCTTCAGCAACTGCAACGCCATCACAAGCGGCACCTGCACCAGAGCAAAGACAAGGTCAAGAAGTGGCTAATCAACAGGCAGCTAGTCAACAAACTCCTGCTCAGACTCCTTCAACTCAACAAGCTCCTCAAGCCCAGTCTAACCAATCAAGCTATGATCCTACAACTGACCGTAAACTTCAAGACAAGCAAGCAGAGCAAAATAAACGCTACAAGGGTGTTTTAACCATGGTAGATGGTGATTTCTCAGCTGCAGCGGGCAACTGGAAGGGAGCTAGTGGCGAAACCATTACAGTTTCATCAGGAGGTCAATTCACAGTAGAATCTGCTGATGGAAAGAAAGAAAACTACTCTATCAGAGGCTATTCTTATACTCTTGATGATGGCAAGTATAATGCCAAAATCGGTGGAGGGAAAGTCATCCAAATTACAACAGGAGCGGATGGCAAGGTTTCCAGTGTTGCTTTGAGTCAATAATAGCTCTCAGTATTTGAATTTTTACAATCAAAGAAAATCCGTCAGCTCAATAAGAGTTGACGGATTATTTTATACTTGTACTTGGGTTAAAAATTCTTCTGTAGTAAGAATTTGAGCAAACTCATCTTGTAGAGAAAGGAGATTAATCTCATGGATAGTCTCAGGAGAGATGGCCTGACCGTTTTTGTTAGATAGGGTAAAACTGGCAGTAGCATCTGCTAGTAAAGTGACTTCAAAACCAAGATTTGCTGCCATTCGTGTCGTAGTGGATACACAATGAGGCAGGGTCAAACCAACAACGACTAAATGACAAATCTGATTTTTTCGTAAATATGTTTCAAGATTTGTTCCAATAAAGGCGCTATTAACCGTTTTTTGAAAGACAGGTTCTGAAGCAACTGGTTCAAATCCACTTTTAAACTCCTGATTTTGTTTGTTATGAAATTGCGACTGGGGATTGTCAGATATGTGTTGAATGTGTAAGACTGGAAGAGCGTGTTTACGAAAGTATGCCAGTACTCTCAATGCTTGTTGTTCAGCTTGAGGGTTGTTCCGTTCTCCCCAGATAGGGTTATCAAATGCTTTTTGCATATCGATAATCAGTAGAGCAGTATGAACCATTTTAAGCTTTCTCCAATTGCAAGAGGGCTTCAATCTCTGCTAGGGTGCTAGCTTGTGAAATGGCTCCACGGAGTTTGGCAGCGCCAGATGTTCCACGGAGGTAGTGAGGAGCGAGGCCACGGAATTCACGAACTGCGACATTTTCCCCTTTGAGGTTAATCAAGCGTTTCAAGTGTTCGTAGGCGATTTTCATCTTGTCTTCAAAGGTCAAATCAGGTAGGATTTCTCCTGTTTCAAAGTAATGGTTGATTTGATTGAAGAGGTAAGGATTTCCCATGGCAGCTCGGCCAATCATGACTGCGTCAGCACCGACTTCTTCGATACGTTGTTTGGCTTCTTGGACAGTACGGATATCACCGTTGGCAATAAATGGAATCTTGGTCAAAGCTTGAGCGACCTTGTGAAGGGTCTCAAGGTCTGCGTGACCTGTATACATTTGCTCACGGGTACGGCCATGCATGGCGAGGGCAGAAACGCCTGCAGCCTCAGCAGCGAGGGCATTTTCTACTGCCAGAGATGGATCAGCCCAGCCTGTACGCATTTTGACAGTAAGTGGAATATCAAGGACAGATTGGACCTTGTTGATGATAGAGTAAATCTTATCGGGATCCTTGAGCCACATAGCGCCAGCTTCGTTCTTCACGATTTTGTTAACTGGGCAGCCCATGTTGATATCCACGATATCGGTTTTGGTGTTTTCTTGGATGAATTCTGCTGCGCGTGCTAGGCTGTCTTCATCGCTACCAAAAAGTTGGATAGAAACAGGGTTTTCGCCTTCATCGATATGAAGCATGTGCAGGGTTTTTTCGTTGTTGTATTGGATTCCCTTGTCAGAGACCATTTCCATTACAACGAGTCCAGCTCCGAGCTCTTTTGCGATGGTACGAAAGGCTGAGTTGGTCACGCCAGCCATGGGTGCTAAAACAGTACGATTGGGAATCTCAACATTGCCAATCATAAAAGGTGTATTAAGATTTGTCACGAATGAGTTCCTCCAGGTCGTTTTCATCAAAGTTGTAAGTAGTTTGGCAGAATTGACAAGTGATTTCTGCTCCGTGGTCTTCCTCTTTCATTTCCTGTAAGTCTGAGCTTGGAAGGCTAGCAAGAGCGTTCATAAAGCGTTCATGGCTACAGTCACATTGGAAACGGATTTCTTCTTCAGAAAGACGCTTGTAGGCCTCGTCACCGTAGATTGCCTTGAGGAGGGCTTCGATATGGTCTTCACTTTCGAGAAGAGTTGAGATAGCTGGCATTGCTTGGATGCGTTTTTCAAAGCGAGCAATCTCTTCTTCCTTGGCTCCCGGCAAGACTTGAACTAGGAAACCACCTGCAACCTTGACCTTGTCTTCCTCGTCCAAAAGGACATTGAGACCGACTGCTGAAGGCGTTTGTTGGCTTTCAGTCAGGTAAAAGGCAAGGTCTTCACCGATTTCTCCAGAGATGAGAGGAGTCATAGAGTTGTAAGGATTTCCAGTACCGTAGTCTGTGATAACGAGGAATTGGCCATTGCCGACAAAAGGTCCGACTAGGACTTCACCAGTTGCAGTCTTTTTGATGTCAACACCAGGATTTTGAACATAGCCTTTGACGTTCCCCTTGGTATCAGCGACGGTGATAATAGCTCCTAGAGAGCTAGATCCCAGTACCTTAACTGTTAGTTTGGTATTTCCTTTTTCATTGGCTGCGAGAATCTGGCTAGCGATAAGAGTTCGACCAAGCGCTACAGTTGAGCTAGCTTGGGTTTGGTGTTTTTCTTGAGCAGTGCGGACGGTTTCCGTGCTATCAAGGACAAAAGCACGAAAGGCTCCGCTTTCTGATATAGTTTTAATAATTTTATCCATAGCTACTATTTTAGCATAAAAATGCCCAAAGGGGGAGCCGTGTGTTTACTGATTTTCAGGATAATGGACCAGGAAATCAGCATGAAAATAAAAAGAGAAACAGATTATTTCAGCATTTCTAAGATTTATGCTATGCTTAAGGTAGAAAATGAAAGGGGTAACAAATGTATTTAGGAGATTTGATGGAGAAGGCCGAGTGTGGTCAATTTTCAATCCTTTCCTTTCTATTACAAGAGTCTCAGACGACCGTCAAGGCTGTAATGGAGGAAACAGGATTTTCAAAAGCAACCCTAACCAAATATGTCACCCTGCTCAATGATAAGGCTTTGGACAGTGGTTTAGAGCTGAACATCTCCTTAGAAGATGAAAATTTGCATCTTTCAATCGGTGCAGCTACCAAGGGGAGAGAGATTCGGAGCCTGTTTTTGGAGAATGCTGTTAAGTACCAGATTGTGGTCTATCTTCTCTACCACCAACAGTTTTTAGCCCATCAGCTGGCTCAAGAATTGATGATTAGTGAGGCAACACTTGGTCGTCATTTGGCTGGTTTAAATCAGATTTTGTCAGAATTTGACTTATCCATCCAAAATGGACGTTGGCGAGGTCCAGAGCATCAGATTCGCTATTTCTATTTCTGTCTTTTCCGCAAGGTCTGGTCGAGTCAGGAATGGGAAGGTCACATGCAGAAACCAGAGAGAAAACAGGAGATTGCCAGTTTAGAGGAAATCTGCGGTGCAAGCTTGTCTTCAGGGCAGAAATTGGACTTGGTTCTCTGGTCTCATATCAGTCAACAACGTCTTCGGGTCAATGCCTGTCAGTTTCAAGTGATAGAAGAAAAAATGCGAGGGTATTTTGACAATATTTTCTACCTACGTTTGCATCGAAAGGCTTCGTCCTTTTTCGCTGGACAACACCTTCCTCTAGGAACTGAGGATGGGGAGATGATGATTTTCTTCTCTTTCCTCCTATCTCATCGCATTTTGCCCCTACATACCATGGAGTATATCCTTGGTTTTGGAGGGCAGTTGGCCGATTTGCTGACGCAATTGATTCAAGAAATGAAGAAGGAGGAACTATTGGGGGATTATACAGAGGATCATGTCACCTATGAACTCAGTCAGCTTTGTGCTCAAGTCTATCTCTATAAGGGCTATATTTTACAGGACCGCTATAAGTACCAGTTAAAGAATCGTCATCCTTATTTGTTGATGGAACATGATTTTAGGGGGACGGCAGAGGAGATTTTTCATGCTCTACCCGCCTTTCATCAGGGGACAGACTTAGATAAGAAGATTCTCTGGGAATGGCTCCAATTAATCGAATATATGGCTGAAAATGGTGGCCAGCATATGCGGATTGGTCTGGATTTGACATCTGGTTTTCTTGTCTTTTCAAGGATGGCAGCCATTTTAAAACGGTATTTGGAATACAATCGTTTTATCACCATTGAAGCCTATGACCGAACTCGGCATTATGATTTGCTGGTTACTAATAACCCGATTCATAAGAAGGAACAGACCCCAGTTTATTATTTAAAAAACGACTTGGATATGGAAGATTTGGCAGGGATTCGTCAGTTATTATTCACTTAAAAGGCTTGGTAGTTCCAGGTCTTTTTTGTGAAATTCACACAATCTCCTCACATTTTTTTAAAAATTAAAAAAAGTTGATAAACAAGAAAGCGCTTTATTTTGTATACTAGTTAGTGTAAAGAGGAAATACCTCAAGATCTTTATCAGGAGGACAGCACATGTCACAAGAAAAATACATTATGGCCATTGACCAGGGAACTACAAGTTCTCGTGCCATCATTTTCAACAAAAAAGGAGAAAAAGTTAGCTCGAGTCAAAAGGAGTTTACTCAGATTTTCCCTCAGGCAGGTTGGGTTGAGCACAATGCCAATGAAATTTGGAACTCTGTTCAGTCAGTTATTGCAGGTGCTTTCATCGAAAGTGGTGTCAAGCCAAATCAAATCGAGGCAATCGGGATTACCAACCAACGTGAAACAACGGTTGTCTGGGATAAGAAAACAGGACTTCCTATCTACAACGCTATCGTTTGGCAATCACGCCAGACAGCCCCTTTGGCTGAACAACTAAAAAGCCAAGGTTATGTGGAAAAATTTCATGAAAAGACTGGTTTGATCATTGATGCTTACTTCTCAGCGACTAAGGTTCGTTGGATTTTGGATCATGTAGAAGGCGCTCAAGAGCGAGCAGAAAAAGGGGAATTGCTCTTTGGTACCATTGATACTTGGTTGGTTTGGAAATTGACTGACGGTGCGGCTCACGTGACCGACTACTCAAATGCAGCCCGTACCATGCTTTATAACATTAAAGAACTCAAATGGGATGATGAGATTTTGGAAATCCTCAATATTCCTAAAGCAATGTTGCCTGAGGTTCGTTCTAATTCTGAAATCTACGGTAAGACAGCCCCATTCCATTTCTATGGTGGAGAAGTCCCAATCTCAGGTATGGCTGGGGACCAACAAGCAGCCCTCTTTGGACAGTTGGCCTTTGAACCTGGTATGGTTAAAAATACTTATGGAACAGGTTCTTTCATCATCATGAATACTGGGGAAGAGATGCAGTTGTCTGAAAACAACCTATTAACAACCATTGGTTACGGAATCAATGGCAAGGTTTACTATGCCTTGGAAGGTTCAATCTTCATCGCAGGAAGTGCCATTCAGTGGCTTCGTGACGGTCTTCGCATGGTTGAAAATTCACCAGAATCTGAAAAATACGCTCGTGATTCTCACAACAACGACGAAGTTTATGTTGTTCCAGCCTTTACAGGTCTAGGTGCTCCATACTGGAACCAAAATGCTCGCGGTTCTGTCTTTGGTTTGACTCGTGGAACAAGTAAGGAAGACTTTATCAAGGCAACTCTTCAATCTATCGCTTATCAAGTGCGTGACATCATCGACACCATGCAAGTGGATGCTCAGACAGCTATCCAAGTCTTGAAGGTGGATGGTGGTGCAGCTATGAACAACTTCCTCATGCAGTTCCAAGCTGATATTTTGGGAATTGACATCGCACGCGCCAAAAACTTGGAAACAACAGCTCTAGGGGCAGCCTTCCTAGCAGGTTTGTCAGTAGGCTACTGGAAGGATTTGGATGAGTTGAAACTCTTGAACGAGACAGGAGAACTCTTTGAGCCATCGATGAACGAATCTCGCAAGGAACAACTCTACAAGGGCTGGAAGAAGGCTGTGAAAGCAACTCAAGTCTTTGCGGAAGTAGACGACTAATACTGGCAGAATAAAGCGATTTATTTAGAAAGTGTGTAAATATGGAATTTTCAAAGAAAACACGTGAATTATCAATTAAAAAAATGCAGGAACGCACCCTGGACCTCTTGATTATTGGGGGAGGAATCACAGGGGCTGGTGTAGCCTTGCAGGCGGCAGCTAGTGGTCTTGAGACTGGTTTGATTGAAATGCAGGACTTCGCAGAAGGAACATCCAGCCGTTCAACTAAATTGGTTCACGGAGGTCTTCGTTACCTCAAACAATTTGACGTAGAAGTAGTATCAGATACGGTTTCTGAACGTGCAGTGGTTCAACAAATCGCTCCACACATTCCAAAACCAGATCCAATGCTCTTGCCAGTTTACGACGAGGATGGAGCGACCTTTAGTCTCTTCCGTCTCAAAGTAGCCATGGATCTTTACGACCTTTTGGCAGGTGTCAACAATACACCAGCTGCCAACAAGGTCTTGAGCAAGGAAGAAGTCTTGGAACGCCAGCCAAACTTGAAGAAAGAAGGCTTGGTTGGAGGTGGGGTTTACCTTGACTTCCGTAACAACGATGCACGTCTCGTGATTGAAAACATCAAACGTGCCAACCAAGACGGTGCCCTCATTGCCAACCACGTTAAAGCAGAAGGTTTCTTATTTGACGAAAGTGGCAAGATTACAGGTGTTGTAGCTCGTGATTTGTTGACAGACCAAGTCTTTGAAATCAAGGCCCGTCTGGTTATCAATACAACAGGTCCTTGGAGTGATAAGGTACGCAATTTGTCTAATAAGGGAACACAATTCTCACAAATGCGTCCAACTAAGGGAGTTCACTTGGTAGTGGATTCAAGCAAGATCAAGGTTTCACAGCCAGTTTACTTTGACACAGGTTTGGGTGACGGTCGTATGGTCTTTGTTCTCCCACGTGAAAACAAGACTTACTTTGGTACAACTGATACAGACTACACAGGTGATTTGGAACATCCAAAAGTGACTCAAGAAGATGTAGATTATCTACTTGGCATTGTCAACAACCGCTTCCCAGAAGCAAACATTACCATTGATGATATCGAAAGTAGCTGGGCAGGTCTTCGTCCATTGATCGCAGGCAATAGCGCTTCTGACTACAATGGCGGAAATAACGGTACAATCAGTGATGAAAGCTTTAACAACTTGATTGCGACTGTTGAATCTTATCTCTCTAAAGAAAAAACGCGTGAAGATGTTGAGTCTGCTGTCAGCAAGCTTGAAAGCAGTACCTCTGAGAAACATTTGGACCCATCTGCAGTTTCTCGTGGTTCGAGCTTGGACCGTGATGACAATGGTCTCTTGACTCTTGCTGGTGGTAAAATCACAGACTACCGTAAGATGGCTGAAGGAGCTATGGAGCGCGTGGTTGACATCCTCAAAGCAGAATTTGACCGTAGCTTTAAACTCATCAACTCTAAGACTTACCCTGTTTCAGGTGGGGAATTGAACCCAGCAAATGTGGACTCAGAAATCGAAGCCTTTGCGCAACTTGGAGTATCACGTGGTTTGGATAGCAAGGAAGCTCATTACCTAGCAAATCTCTATGGTTCAAATGCACCGAAGGTCTTTGCTCTTGCTCACAGCTTGGAACAAGCACCAGGACTCAGCTTGGCAGATACTTTGTCCCTTCACTATGCAATGCGCAACGAGTTGGCTCTTAGCCCAGTTGACTTCCTTCTTCGTCGTACCAACCACATGCTCTTTATGCGTGATAGCTTGGATAGCATCGTTGAGCCAGTTTTGGATGAAATGGGACGATTCTATGACTGGACAGAAGAAGAAAAAGCAGCTTACCGTGCGGATGTCGAAGCAGCTCTCGCTAACAACGATTTAGCAGAATTAAAAAATTAAGAAAAAATAAAAGAGGTGGAGGGCAGGACTCCTTGTCGCCCGCCCCTTCTTTTTAATGGAGACAGAAAGATGATGAATGAATTATTTGGAGAATTTTTGGGGACTTTAATCCTGATTCTTCTAGGAAATGGTGTTGTGGCTGGTGTGGTTCTTCCTAAAACCAAGAGCAACAGCTCAGGTTGGATTGTGATTACTATGGGGTGGGGGATTGCAGTTGCGGTTGCAGTATTTGTATCTGGCAAGCTCAGTCCAGCTCATTTAAACCCAGCTGTGACCATTGGTGTGGCCTTGAAAGGTGGTCTGCCTTGGGCTTCCGTTTTGCCTTATATCTTAGCCCAGTTCGCAGGGGCTATGCTGGGTCAGATTTTGGTTTGGTTGCAATTCAAACCGCACTATGAGGCAGAAGAAAATGCAGGAAATATTTTGGCTACTTTCAGCACAGGACCAGCCATCAAAGATACTGTATCAAACTTGATTAGTGAAATCCTAGGAACTTTTGTATTGGTATTAACAATCTTTGCTTTGGGACTTTATGACCTTCAAGCAGGAATCGGAACCTTCGCAGTGGGGACTTTGATTGTCGGTATCGGTCTATCACTAGGTGGGACAACAGGTTATGCCTTGAACCCTGCGCGTGACCTTGGACCTCGTATCATGCACAGTATCCTTCCAATTTCAAACAAGGGAGACGGAGACTGGTCTTATGCTTGGATTCCTGTTGTGGGACCTGTTATCGGTGCAGCCTTGGCCGTGCTTGTATTCTCACTTTTCTAGTTTATACTCAATGAAAATCAAAGAGCAAACTAGGAAATTAGCCGCAGGCTGTACTTGAGTACGGCAAGGCGACGTTGACGCGGTTTGAATTTGATTTTCGAAGAGTATTAGAAAACAATTATTTTGATAGAGCTTAGGCAAGAGCTCAATTTCAGCAAAAAATGAAGTAAATCTTCTCATAATAAAACGCATCATATCAAGTTTTTTCAACACCTGATATGATGTGTTTTTCTGATTTTTAAGACTTTTTCCCAGTCTCTTTTTCGATTGAAGATGTAAGTATTCTAATAACTAACTTCTTAGTACTAGCCAACAACGATAATCATAATTCCTCCTAAAATTAGGAATAATAAAGGCAATAGTTTTTGTTTTTTCATGTGAAATACCTCGCTTTTATTTTCTTCTATTTTATGCTAAAATATTAAAAATTAAAAACTATTCCCATATATGCTTATTGGAGAGATATTATGAAAAAATTTGGAGAAATTTTTAAAAAGTTTCGAGAGTCTAGAGGGTTTCGCTTAAAAGATGTCGAAAAAGCTGGTATATCAACATCACAGCTCTCACGTTTTGAAAAGGGAGAGACTGATTTAACCATTTCAAAATTTATGGCTATTTTGGATGAAATTAACATGCCTATTGATGAATTTATGTATGCTGTTCATGATTTTCATCGTGATGAACTGAACGAACTCTTATCAAAGGTTAGGCATTTTGTATCAAATCATAATGTTGATGGGTTGAAAAAACTACTTTATTCTCAGATGGAGTCAGATTCTAAACAAGAGAAATTTCATAAGCTTAACATTATTTTATTAAAAATTCGTTTACAAGATTTATCTGAAGAAGCTTATTATTCTGGTGATGATTTATCTTATCTAACTGACTATCTCTTTAGTGTTGAATATTGGGGATACTATGAATTATTGATTTTTTCAAATACTTTAGATGTCCTAAAACACGATGTCTTCATGGTTTTGGCTAGAGAGATGTCTAGACGTTCTGATTTTTATAAAGAAATTCCTAATAATAGACGATTGATTTCATCTATGCTATTAAACGGATATATCACATGTATTGAAAGAGGAAAATTTCTTGATGCTTTGTATTTTGAAAAACGACTAAACCAATGCTTTTTCACTGAAACTGAAATTTATGAGCGATTGGTATTCCAGTATGCCCAATATCTATATTGCTATAAAAAAGAGACGGATTGCAAAGCAATTATTGAAATGAGGAAGTGTATTGGAGCAATGAAATTAGCGGGAAGTAACCATTTGGCAAAGAATTATGAAAGGCACTTAGAAAAAATTTTAGCAAGTAAAAAGTAATACGCAGATATGGGAAAGGAAGTATCTCGAAGTAATATTTTGGTAGAATTGTCTTTAGAAATTTCAATTACGGTTGTTTTATCAGTTCATTGTATTTGAGCGATAGGATTTTTCGAAGTTGTCACCATAATTATGAATTTTGAGGTATTTAATATGCAAGTTCTATCTCCATATATTTTAAGAAAGAAAAGTGAAACAGGAGAATTATTTTTCAATAGTAACAATAATCACTCTTAATAAACAGCATCATATATAGGTTAGTTAAATTATTGTATAGTCTCAGTTGGAGTTAATTTGTTTATAACTTTTAGACTGAGGCTTTTATATCTATTCGCTTTCTTTTAGATAGGCTTATTTATGAAATTTCTAAAATACATTAAAACTAATATTTTTATCTATTTTTTAATAGGAGTGCTTTTGAATAGTGGGATGGCTCTAATAAAGCCATTGTTATTGGATAAGCTATTGAATATTCGTGAAGAGCAACTTACAATTGGTACAATTTCATACTTTGTTTTATATGGCCTATGTTTACACCTATTTTTTTATAGCACGATGTTGCTAGCAAATTTTGTCAGTAATAATCTGCAGCGTCATATGCAAATTCGGTTAAAAGATCAGCTTATTAAGAAACTATTTTTGAAAGAAAATGTTGTATATGATGAAAAAGTTTCAATTGTTACACAAGATATGGAACTGCTCTATAATCGCTTCTTTTTACCCCTGAATATGATAGTTGGAAGAGTTTTTATACTTTGTACAACGATTGTTTTTATTTTGGTGCAAAATTTTTGGCTTGGTATTGTTTTTATTGTATTCTCTTTTCTTCGACCATTACCTCAATGGGTCATGAATAATCGTTTAATGAAAAGTGGTGCAAATTTTTCGGAACTGCAAAAAGCTTTTCATCTATCTGTAGGAGATTTTTTTAAGGGAGCAGATACGATATATTTTTATGGCGCTAGTAAAGAAAACTTTGCTAAGATGAGAAAAAACAACGAGTGTTACGAGAATGCTCGTTGGAAAAATGAATGGACTAGCAATGTCGTTTATTTTTTCAATGGTCCTTTAGAATTTCTTAGTCAGGTACTACCTCTTGCACTTGGTCTTTTATTACAAAAGAGCGGTATAGAATTAACAACAGCTAGTTTGGTCTCTATGTATATAGCTACAATGAATCTTAGCGGACCTATTCAAAGAATTATGTATAGCATATCTGATATACAGCGATCGCAAACAGTGAAAGAAAAAATATTTTCATTATTGGAAGAATCTTGTTTAGAAACATCATATCCGACAGTCGAATCTTTAGCTGAGCTAGTTTTGGAGGGTGTTTCAAAACAGATTGGAGAGCAAGTGCTCTTTTATGATTTGTCACTTAGATTAACTAAGCCAAGTAAAGTTTTAATAAAGGGAGCTAGTGGTACTGGAAAGTCAACTCTCCTACAATTGGTAGCAGGAAAGATAAGTCCGAATAGTGGTAGAATTATCGTACGTGATAAATCAGGTCGAGAATTTACTCATTATCAAGGGAATGTCGCTTATATCTCTCAGAATCCATTTTTCAGACATGGGACAATCCGAGAAAATTTAACATTAGGACAGGAGATTTCAGATAAAGAATTACTCTGTTGCCTAGAACAAGTTGGCTTAACGAATGAAATCACCAATATCTTGGATTATCAACTGATAAATAATGGAGAAAACATTTCAGGTGGACAACGTTTACGACTTGAATTAGTTCGCTGTCTGCTTCGACAAAAAGACATTGTGTTGGCGGATGAGGTTACATCATCCTTAGACAAGGACAATGCATATCAAGTGCGCCAGTTACTTTTGCAGTTGCCTATCATTTTGATTGAAGTTGCTCATCATATTGATTCAGAAACGGTTTATAATCAAGTAATTGATTTGGGAAAATATAGAATAAAATAAATAGATTTGTTCGGCATCTTGCTAACTATAATATATATGCTATATTATGGATTGTTTTAGCTGATTTAAAGATGTGAGAACTAAAAACTATGGCTAAGTTGGAATGTTAAAAATTCAATTTCTGACCACCTAATCTTGTGTCAAATAGTTATCAAACAAAGTCTACTATACCATTTATCAGTTAAATATTTTTATGTTATAGGAGCGCTATATGTCTAATTCATTTATCAAGTTGTTAGTCTCTCAATTGTTTGCAAATTTAGCAGATATTTTCTTTAGAGTAACAATCATTGCTAACATATACATTATTTCAAAATCAGTAATTGCCACATCACTAGTTCCCATTTTAATAGGGATATCCTCTTTTGTTGCGAGTCTTTTAGTTCCTTTAGTTACTAAAAGGTTAGCGCTAAATAGGGTTTTATCTTTATCCCAATTTGGAAAGACTATATTATTGACGATACTGGTAGGAATGTTTACCGTAATGCAATCCGTAGCGCCTTTGGTAACCTATCTATTTGTTGTAGCAATTTCAATATTAGATGGTTTTGCAGCACCTGTTTCCTATGCTATTGTGCCACGCTATGCGACCGATTTGGGTAAGGCTAATTCAGCCTTATCAATGAGTGGTGAAGCTGTTCAGTTAGTGGGTTGGGGATTAGGTGGACTCTTATTTGCAACAATTGGTCTGTTACCTACCACGTTTATCATTTTAATCTTGTATATCATTTCTAGCTTTTTGATGTTATTTCTTCCAAACGCTGAAGTGAAGGTGTTAGAGTCAGAAACTAATCTTGAAATTTTGTTCAAAGGTTGGAAGTTAGTTGCTAGAGATCCTAGATTAAGACTTTTTGTATCAGCAAATTTATTTGAAATTTTCTCAAATACGATTTGGGTTTCGTCTATCATACTTGTCTTTGTAACTGAGTTATTAAATGAAACGGAAAGTTACTGGGGATATTCTAATACAGCATACTCTATTGGTATTATAATTAGTGGCTTAATTGCTTTTCGGCTATCTGAAAAGTTTCTTGCTTCTAAATGGGAAAGTATTCTTTTTTCTCTTATAGCCATGGCAATAGTGACGCTGACTATTCTATTTTTTCCAAATGCACAGATGTTTTTAGTATTTTCAGCTTTAGTTGGTATGTTATCGCAGCTAAAAGAAGTTCCTGAAAGTGTATTTCTTCAGGAAACAGTAGAGGAAAATAACTTGGTTAATGTCTATTCCGTTCTGGAAGTGATTTCGACACTAGCATTTTCAGTATTTGTTTTGCTAATGAGCTATATTACTGAGAGTTTTGGTATTAGCATAAGTTTTTGGCTATCAGCCATTTGTCTGATGATAGAAGCTATTTTAATTTATATCAGACGAGATTATTTTAAATAAGAGACTGGTTAAAAAGTCTTGAAAAATTAGAAAAGCGCATAGTATCAGGTGAAAAAACTTGATATTGTGCGTTTCATTATGAGAAGATTTACTTCATTGTCTCCTGAAATGGAGTTTTTGCCCAGGATCACTCTATTTGAAATATACATAGAAAAACCGCATAATTCTTAAAATAAACTGAAATCTAGTGAAAATGTACGGTAAACAATTGAAAAACTAGTCTATAAAGTGGTACAATAGTAGAAAAATACTATAGTAAGAGTCTATCTTATTTAGCAAAAATTACAGAAATGAATGGTTTTTCTTGATGAAACAGAGAAAAGAATTGTACCTCTTTCTTGGTCGGACAGCCTTGTATTTTCTTATCTTTCTAGGGCTGCTTTACTTCTTTAGCTATCTTGGTCAGGGTCAAGGAAGCTTTATCTATAATGAATTTTAACTTGAAGGAGAATTCCTATTGTGTCAAATAAACCAATAGTAGATATGATTGAAACCATTGAGCATTTTGCTCAGACACAGCCTAGCTATCCTGTTTACAATGTTTTGGGGCAGGAACATACTTATGGAGATTTAAAGGCTGATTCGGATAGTTTGGCTGCAGCCATTGACCAACTAGGCTTGCCAGAGAAGTCTCCTGTGGTTGTTTTTGGTGGCCAAGAATATGAAATGTTGGCAACTTTTGTAGCCTTGACTAAGTCAGGACATGCCTACATTCCAATTGATAGCCATTCGGCCTTGGAGCGAGTTTCGGCTATTTTAGAAGTAGCGGAGCCAAGTTTGATTATTGCCATTTCAGACTTTCCATTGGAGCAGGTTTTTACACCGATGATGACTCTAGCTCAGGTTCAAGAAGCCTTTGCTCAAGGGACAAGCTATGAGATCACGCATCCAGTCAAGGGCGATGATAACTACTACATTATCTTTACTTCTGGTACGACTGGTAAGCCAAAGGGAGTGCAGATTTCACATGATAATCTCCTCAGCTTTACCAATTGGATGATTACGGACAAGGAATTTGCGACGCCAAGTCGTCCGCAAATGCTGGCTCAGCCACCTTATTCTTTTGACCTGTCTGTCATGTACTGGGCTCCGACCTTGGCATTAGGTGGTACGCTCTTCGCTCTTCCTTCAGCTATTACTCAGGACTTTAAGCAACTCTTTGCGACCATCTTTTCATTGCCAATCGCTATCTGGACATCAACCCCTTCTTTTGCGGATATGGCCATGTTATCAGAAGACTTTAATAGCGAGAAAATGCCTGGTATCACGCATTTCTACTTTGATGGTGAAGAATTGACGGTTAAAACGGCTCAAAAACTGCGCGAGCGTTTCCCAAATGCCCGTATTATCAATGCTTACGGCCCAACAGAAGCGACAGTGGCCCTGTCAGCAGTTGCCGTGACAGATGAGATGCTAGCGACTCTCAAACGTCTACCAATCGGCTATACCAAGGCTGATTCTCCAACCTTTATCATTGACGAGGAAGGCAATAAACTGCCAAATGGTGAACAGGGAGAAATCATTGTTTCTGGACCAGCCGTTTCAAAAGGTTATATGAACAATCCTGAAAAAACAGCAGAAGCCTTCTTTGAGTTTGAAGGTCTGCCAGCCTATCACACAGGCGATGTGGGAACCATGACAGATGAGGGCTTGCTTCTCTACGGCGGACGCATGGACTTCCAAATTAAGTTCAACGGTTACCGCATTGAGTTAGAAGATGTCTCTCAAAACCTCAACAAGTCTCGCTTTATCGAGTCTGCTGTCGCAGTACCGCGCTATAATAAGGACCACAAGGTACAAAATCTACTGGCCTATGTCATCTTAAAAAACGGTGTTCGTGAGCAGTTTGAGCGAGATATCGATATTACCAAGGCTATCAAGGAAGATTTGACAGACATCATGATGTCCTACATGATGCCGTCTAAATTCCTTTACCGAGACAGTTTGCCACTGACTCCAAATGGAAAAATTGATATCAAAGGATTGATTAATGAGGTAAATAGGAGATGATGGAGTTATTTCAACAGCTTCCTCATTTAGAGCCATACGGCAATCCTCAGTATTTTGTCTATGTGATTGCTGCAACCTTGCCCATCTTTATCGGTCTCTTTTTCAAGAAACGCTTTACCTGGTATGAAGTGCTGGTTAGTCTCTTCTTTATCGTCACCATGTTGGTAGGTGGGAAGACCAATCAATTAGCTGCCTTGGGTATTTACCTTTGCTGGGAAATATTGCTCCTGCTTTTCTACAAGCATTATCGAAAAAGCAAGGATGGCAAGTGGGCCTTCTACCTAGTTAGTTTTCTGTCCCTCCTTCCGATTATCTTTGTCAAGGTGCAACCAGCTATCAATGGAACGCAGTCTTTGCTTGGATTTTTGGGAATTTCTTACCTGACCTTTCGTTCGGTTGGGATTATCATCGAGCTGAGAGATGGAGTGATTAAGGATTTTACCCTCTGGGAATTCCTCCGTTTCCTTCTCTTCATGCCGACTTTTTCAAGTGGTCCAATCGATCGCTTTAAGCGTTTTAATGAAAATTATCAGGCCATTCCTGAGCGGGATGAGTTGATGGATATGCTGGATGAATCTGTTCGCTATATCATGTGGGGATTTTTGTACAAGTTTATCCTGGCTCATGTTTTAGGAGAGACCTTGTTGCCTCCTCTGAAGAATCTAGCCTTGCAGTCAGGTGGTTTCTTTAACCTCTATGCCTTGGCAGTTATGTATACATTTGGTCTGGAACTCTTCTTTGACTTTGCAGGTTATTCTATGTTTGCCTTAGCTATTTCAAATTTGATGGGAATCCGTAGCCCTATCAACTTTAACAAGCCCTTTTTATCAAGGGATTTGAAGGAGTTTTGGAATCGCTGGCATATGAGTCTTTCTTTCTGGTTCCGTGATTTTGTCTTTATGCGCATGGTCATGGTATTGACCAGAAAGAAAGTCTTTAAAAATCGTAATGTAACCTCAAGTGTGGCCTACATTGTAAATATGCTGATTATGGGATTTTGGCATGGAGTGACCTGGTACTATATTGCCTATGGTCTCTTTCATGGGATTGGACTGGTTATCAATGACGCTTGGATTCGCAAGAAAAAAACGCTCAATAAGGAACGGAAAAAAGCAGGGAAGCCTGCTCTACCTGAGAATCGCTGGATTCAGTTGCTTGGCATGGTTGTCACCTTCCATGTCGTCATGGTTTCATTCTTAATCTTTTCTGGATTTTTGAATGATTTATGGTTTAAAAAATAAAAGGAAATAAAATATGGATATCAAATCAGAAGTTATCGAAATTATTGATGAGTTGTTTATGGAAGATGTTTCTGACATGATGGATGAAGATCTTTTTGATGCAGGTGTCTTGGATAGTATGGGAACGGTTGAGTTGATTGTGGAGATTGAGAACCGTTTTGACATTCGTGTCCCTGTAACAGAGTTTGGTCGTGACGACTGGAATACAGCTAATAAAATCATAGCTGGTATTGTGGAGCTACAAAATGCTTAAACGCTTATGGATGATCTTCGGACCGGTCTTGATAGCTGGTTTGTTGGTTTTTCTGCTCATTTTCTTTTATCCTACTAGTAAAAGTTATAATTTATCAGAAGAAAAACGATATGCAGCAGCGATTAGTACACAAAGTTTTAGAGAAAGATTTCAGAAAGTGAGAGCTCTTTCGGACCCAAGTCTACGATTCATTCCCTTTTTTGGTTCTAGTGAGTGGATTCGATTTGATAGTATGCATCCAGCTGTTTTAGCGGAGAAGTACAATCGTTCGTATAGACCCTATTTTTTAGGACAAGCAGGAGCAGCTTCTTTGAATCAGTACTTTGGTATGCAGCAAATATTGCCAGAGCTAGAAAATAAACAAGCTGTTTTTGTTATTTCTCCTCAGTGGTTTACAGAAACGGAGTATGAACCTGCAGTTTTTCGTAGGTATTTTAACACGGATCAATTGGGTGCTTTTTTGGAAAATCAGTCTGGAGATGTGTCAAGTCGTTACGCCGCTACGCGTTTAATGAAAAAGTATCCTAATGTAGTATTGGGAGATATAGTCAAAAAAATAACCGAGGGTGAGCAACT
Organism: uncultured Streptococcus sp.; assembly: GCA_963527735.1. Taxonomy (GTDB): domain Bacteria; phylum Bacillota; class Bacilli; order Lactobacillales; family Streptococcaceae; genus Streptococcus. The sequence goes on along the minus strand of CAURTM010000008.1, from coordinate 25,819 downwards.
TTCAGAAATAGATAAGACACTCATAGATACATTGGCACGATTCAACCAAAAACAATCATTTCTATTTGGACAATTGTCAGTGAATGATGGAGAAAAATATAGAGATCGCGTGGAGAAGTATTTAAAAGACCTGCCAGATAAATTTTCCTACGATGCATTGAGAGAAATCGCTGTAAAAGATGCTGAAGCAAATACCACGAATAATGATATGGGGATGGAAAATCGTTTCTATGATACGCAAGTAAAGAAAGATTTAAAAAAGTGGAAGGATTATCAGAAAAATTATAATTTTCTAAAATCATCCGAATATAATGACTTGCAATTAGTCTTGAATCAATTTGCGAATTCAAAAGTGAATGTATTGTTTGTGATTCAACCTGTTAATAAAAAATGGATGGATTATACAGGATTAAATCAAGATATGTATCAACACGCAGTTGAAAAGATTCGTTACCAGTTAGAAAGCCAAGGTTTTACCAATATAGCAGATTTTTCAAAAAATGGTGCTGAACCTTATTTTGTAAAAGATACAATTCATATTGGTTGGTTGGGTTGGTTGGCTTTTGACAAGGCAGTTGATCCTTTCCTATCCAATCCCACACCAGCTCCGACTTACCATCTGAATGAGCGCTTTTTCAGCAAAGATTGGGCGACTTATGATGGAGATGTCAAAGAATTTCAATAGATTATAATATAGAAGAGTTCAAGAATGAAGCCTATTTTCACGTTTTTTCTTGACTCTTTTTTTGCTTGTGATATAATTAACTGGTAAATAAAATGTCAAAGAATAGTATTTTTCTCTTAAAAAAGAGAAGTCCAAAAGGAAAGGAGTCAGATATGAGACAGCTAGCGAAGGATATCGATGCCTTTTTGAATGAGGTGATTTTGCAGGCAGAAAATCAGCATGAAATCCTAATAGGTCATTGCACTAGCGAGGTGGCCCTGACCAATACTCAGGAGCACATTCTCATGCTCTTGTCAGAGGAATCTTTAACAAATTCAGAATTGGCGCGTCGCCTCAATGTCAGTCAGGCAGCAGTTACCAAGGCCATTAAGTCTTTGGTCAAGGAAGGGATGTTGGAAACATCTAAAGATCCTAAGGATGCGCGTGTGATTTTTTATCAGTTGACTGATTTGGCTCGTCCAATTGCTGAGGAGCACCACCATCACCATGAGCATACACTTTTAACCTATGAACAAGTGGCGACTCAGTTTACTCCAAATGAACAAAAAGTGATTCAGCGGTTTTTGACTGCTTTAGTAGGAGAAATCAAATAATGAGATACATTACGGTAGAGGATTTATCCTTCTATTATGATAAGGAGCCTGTTCTTGAACATATCAATTATAGTGTTGATAGTGGGGAATTTGTTACCTTGACAGGGGAAAATGGGGCAGCTAAGACGACACTGATCAAGGCCAGTCTTGGAATCCTCCAGCCACGCATTGGAAAGGTGACCATTTCAAAGACAAATACGCAGGGTAAGAAATTGAGAATAGCTTACCTTCCTCAACAGATTGCCAGTTTTAATGCGGGTTTTCCAAGTACGGTTTATGAATTTGTCAAGTCGGGTCGCTATCCGCGAAAAGGCTGGTTCCGTCGTTTAAATGCTCATGATGAGGAGCATATCAAGGCTAGTCTGGACTCAGTTGGTATGTGGGAACATCGAGACAAACGCTTGGGGTCTCTATCTGGAGGACAAAAGCAGCGAGCGGTGATTGCGCGTATGTTTGCTTCGGACCCAGATGTGTTTATCCTAGATGAGCCGACAACGGGGATGGATGCAGGAAGTAAAAATGAATTTTACGAACTCATGCACCACAGCGCCCATCATCATGGCAAGGCTGTTTTGATGATTACCCATGACCCTGAAGAAGTTAAGGACTATGCGGACCGCAATATCCATCTAGTCCGTAACCAAGACTCGCCATGGCGTTGTTTCAACGTTCATGAGAATGATCAGGAGGTGGGCCATGCTTAGTTTGTTATCTTATGACTTTATGCAACGTGCCTTTCTGGCCGTTATTGCCATGAGTCTTTTCTCGCCGGTATTGGGGACCTTCCTTATCTTGCGTCGTCAGAGTTTGATGAGTGATACCCTCAGCCACGTCTCGCTTTCGGGTGTAGCCTTTGGTTTGGTCCTAGGGATTTCTCCGACTGTTTCTACGATTGCTATTGTCTTGATTGCGGCGGTCTTTCTGGAGTATCTCCGTACGGTTTACAAGAGCTTTATGGAAATCGGGACAGCTATCCTCATGTCAACGGGTCTGGCTGTTTCTCTGATTGTCATGAGCAAGGGTAAAAGCTCGAGTTCTATGAGTTTGGACCAGTACCTTTTTGGTTCAATCGTGACTATCAGCGAAGAGCAGGTTATTTCCCTCTTTGTCATTGCGGCGGTTGTTTTGATTTTGACCTTCCTCTTCCTTCGTCCAATGTATATCCTGACTTTTGATGAGGATACGGCCTTTGTGGATGGCTTGCCCGTTCGTACCATGTCTATTCTTTTTAACATGGTGACGGGGGTGGCCATTGCCCTTATGATTCCTGCTGCGGGAGCTCTTCTGGTATCAACCATTATGGTCTTGCCAGCTAGTATTGCCCTGCGTCTGGGGAAAAACTTTAAATCGGTTATGCTACTTGCCAGTGCTATTGGCTTTTTGGGAATGGTAGCAGGACTTTACATTTCCTACTATGCAGAAACACCTGCAAGTGCAAGTATTACTATTATTTTTGTAACTGTCTTTTTACTTATCAGTTTAGTAAGACGTTTTATCAAATAGGAGACTAACGTGAAAAAAATTAGCTTATTGTTCGCCAGTCTATGTGCCTTGCTTTTAGTGGCTTGTTCCAATCAAAAGCAGGCAGATGGCAAACTAAATATTGTGACAACCTTTTACCCTGTCTATGAATTTACCAAGCAAGTCGCAGGAGATACTGCTAATGTAGAACTCCTCATCGGTGCTGGTACAGAACCCCATGAATATGAACCGTCTGCCAAGGCAGTTGCCAAAATCCAAGACGCAGATACCTTCGTTTATGAAAATGAAAACATGGAAACATGGGTTCCTAAATTACTAGATACCTTGGATAAGAAAAAGGTCAAAACCATCAAGGCGACAGGCGAAATGTTGCTTTTGCCAGGTGGTGAGGAAGAAGAGGGAGACCATGACCATGGCGAAGAAGGCCATCACCATGAGTTCGATCCCCATGTTTGGTTATCACCAGTTCGTGCCATTAAACTAGTAGAGCACATCCGTGACAGCTTGTCAGCAGATTATCCTGATAAAAAAGAGACCTTTGAGAAGAATGCTGCTGCCTATATCGAAAAATTACAAGCCTTGGATAAGGCTTATGCAGAAGGCTTGTCTCAAGCCAAACAAAAGAGCTTTGTAACGCAACACGCAGCCTTTAACTATCTTGCCTTGGACTATGGACTCAAACAAGTCGCAATCTCAGGCCTTTCTCCAGATGCAGAGCCATCAGCAGCTCGCTTGGCAGAATTGACAGAGTACGTCAAGAAAAATAAAATCGCCTATATCTACTTTGAGGAAAATGCCTCACAAGCCCTTGCTAATACACTTTCAAAAGAGGCAGGTGTCAAAACAGATGTCCTCAATCCTTTAGAAAGTCTGACAGAAGAAGATACCAAGGCGGGAGAAAATTATATCTCTATCATGGAGAAAAACCTCAAAGCTCTGAAACAAACAACGGACCAAGAAGGCCCAGCTATCGAACCTGAAAAAGCGGAGGATACGAAGACAGTTCAAAATGGTTACTTTGAGGATGCAGACGTCAAGGACCGCACTTTGAGTGACTATGCAGGTAACTGGCAATCAGTTTATCCTTTCCTTGAAGATGGCACGTTTGATCAAGTCTTTGACTACAAGGCTAAGTTGACTGGTAAGATGACTCAGGCTGAGTACAAGGCCTACTATACAAAAGGCTATCAGACAGATGTGACTAAGATCAATATCACTGATAACACTATGGAATTTGTTCAAGGTGGACAAAGTAAGAAACATACCTACAAGTATGTCGGCAAGAAAATCTTGACTTATAAGAAAGGCAATCGTGGCGTGCGCTTCCTCTTTGAAGCGACAGATGCGGACGCTGGACAGTTCAAGTATATTCAGTTTAGTGACCACAATATCGCCCCAGTTAAGGCAGAACATTTCCATATCTTCTTTGGAGGCACAAGCCAAGAAGCCCTCTTTGAAGAAATGGATAACTGGCCAACCTACTACCCAGATAACCTATCTGGACAAGAAATCGCCCAAGAAATGTTGGCGCATTGATGAGAAATCGACTAGTTCATAAGAGCTAGTCGGTTTTTTGATACTAGATGGCAAACTTCATTATAGACCTTTCAGAACTTTAAACAATAAATAAAACTCTTGAAATATCTGGATTTGTATGTTAGAATAATTTTATCGGATAAGGTTCATTAGAACACCAAAGCCCTTAACTATGCCAGTAGTTAAGGGATTTTTTGACGTATCTTAGCGATTTAACGGGTGTTTACAGGCTAGTCATTCGGTCTACTTCTTACCATCTAGCCATTTGCAAACGAAATACAAGATAATTCCTGCGATGACGTCCGCTATAATAGTAAGAGCAAGCTCAGGTATAAGGCTCATTAGATTCACCTCCTCTCACGAACCCATAGGAACGTAATCGGTAACCGATGACCAAAATAGTATACCACAATAAATTTAGACCATCAACCTTACTTAATGCTTGAAATATTAGGACTTATATGCTAGAATATAGTTAATTGATAAGGTTCATTAGAACACCAAAGCCCTTAACTATTGCCGTAATTAAGGGCTTTTTTGACGTATCTTAGTGATTTAACGGGTGTTGATAGGCTAGTCAGTCGGTCTACTCCTTACTATCTAGCCATCTGCAGACGAAATACAAGATAATTCCTGCGATGACGTCCGCTATAATAGTAAGAGCGAGCTCTATGATAAGGCTCATTAGTTTCACCTCCTCTCACGAACCCATAGGAACGTAATCGGTAACCGATGACAAAAATATTATACCACAATAAATTTAGATCATCAAGGTCACTTAATGCTTGAACTATTGGAGTGCGGTTCACTGTAATGATGTTTTTTGTTACTCTCTTAAAGGATTACCCATTACTTGTTTCGTTTCTTTGTCCACGGCTTTAAAAGCTCAGATAGTACGTTGATAAGCAACGGAGTTAGAAAGAACTGGTATGGTGTACCTAATTCTTTACCAGTTGTTTTAGCAAGAGATTAGACGATAATGTGACAATTCACCTCTAATTATTGACATTTCAGGAAAAATCGCAGTAAAAACTGCACAACCTTCTTTAAATGTGCTATAATACAGAAAAAAATAATGATGGAGGTCGTCGCGATGATAACAACATTTTTGATGATTTTTGTGGTGATTTGTGTGCTCCTATTGCTGATAGTCACACTGAGTACAGTTTATGTGGTTCGTCAGCAGTCGGTGGCGATTATTGAACGCTTTGGGAAATACCAAAAGGTTGCCAATAGCGGTATTCATATTCGATTGCCTTTTGGAATTGACTCGATTGCAGCGCGGATTCAGTTGCGCTTGTTGCAAAGCGATATTGTGGTTGAGACTAAAACCAAGGACAATGTGTTCGTTATGATGAATGTGGCGACTCAGTACCGTGTCAATGAGCAAAGCGTGACAGATGCCTACTATAAACTTATGCGTCCAGAATCTCAGATTAAATCTTATATTGAAGATGCTCTTCGCTCTTCTGTTCCAAAATTAACCTTGGATGAATTGTTTGAGAAAAAAGATGAGATTGCCCTTGAGGTTCAACACCAAGTAGCAGAAGAAATGACTACTTACGGTTATATTATCGTGAAAACCTTGATTACCAAGGTCGAACCAGATGCAGAAGTTAAGCAATCCATGAATGAAATCAATGCGGCGCAACGTAAGCGGGTCGCAGCGCAAGAATTGGCAGAAGCTGATAAGATTAAAATCGTCACTGCAGCTGAAGCCGAAGCAGAAAAAGACCGCCTTCATGGTGTGGGGATTGCCCAACAACGTAAGGCGATTGTGGATGGATTGGCAGAGTCTATCACCGAACTCAAGGAAGCCAATGTTGGCATGACAGAAGAGCAAATCATGTCCATCCTCTTGACCAACCAGTATTTGGATACCTTGAATACCTTTGCCTCTAAAGGAAATCAAACTATCTTTTTACCAAATACGCCAAATGGTGTGGATGATATCCGTACACAAATCTTGTCAGCCCTTCGTGCTGAGAAGAAATAATAGACCAAAGAGCTTGGCAACAGGCTCTTTTTGCATTGCATTTGTTAAGAAAAGCAAAGAACATTGATATACATTTAACTAAAATTATTGTATGTTGTTTCCCTTAATTTGGAATGATAAGGGAATAACTAGAAAGATTTGTGAATACAAACTATTTCTGATATACTAAATATACAGTAATAATGAATGATAGGATATGGGATGAAAGAATTTCAATTTGAGAGAAAGCAGCGTTTTTCTTTGAGAAAATATACAATAGGAGCTTGTTCGGTCTTTCTAGGAACGAGTTTATTTTTTGCTGGTATGGGTGCTCAACCTGTACAGGCTACAGAAACGACTTCAACACTAATTTCAAGTCATTACTTGGATGAGCAGGATTTATCTGAAAAGCTGAAATCTGAGTTGCAATGGTTTGAAGAAAATAAGATTGAGGTAAAAGAGGGAAAAGAATACTACTTTATCTATCGAAAATTGGCTACAAGACTACCAGAAACAGGTCTGTTTTCTAATGATGGGATGTTTATCTTGGGAGCAGGATTATTATTGCTTTCCTTCACTTTAATCAAGAGAAAAAAGGGAGCGTCTTACTTCCTTGTGACAGTCTTTGCTGTTGGTGGCTTGGGAGCATCCATCTCTGCTTTAGAAAATCTGGTAGAATTGCAACCAGCCCTTGTTAAGAGAGTAGAAGGTCAGTTTTTACCAAGTCCTGAAACAGTTCAAGGATATGAATTTACGGGATATTATTTGGTAAGAGATAGTGCTAGCAAGGAACTTTCTGTTGATAAGGTAGAGTCGCCAGTATTATCTCAAAAGGAGGAAAGTTCAGAACCTCAATCTAAGAAGATTGTACCACAGACTACATCTCATTTTAGCTCGACTGAAGACCTTGTGCAATCTCCTCAACCATCCTACGCAGTTGAGCATGTTTTAAATCCAACTCCTGAAAAAAGTATGAGTATTGAGTCTAAAAAAGTACCAGATGAAGGAATGAAAACTGTTATTGAAGACAAGCCAGAACTGGAAGTTAGGATAGGGGAGATAGAGTTTGAAACTCAATTTCAGTCTGACCCAACTCTGGCTAAGGGAGAAAAAAGAATTTCTATAGAAGGTGCCAAGGGACAAGAACGAATCTTAACAGAAGTAAGGATTATTGATGGTGTGGTTACGCGCAATGAAATAGGGAGAGAGGTGCTTCGTGAACCAGTTACTCAGGTGATTCTGGTTGGGACAAAAGATAAGGCATCTCAAGAAAATGGAATAAGCCTAGCCCCGGAAGTCCAACCAATTCTCCCCTCTTATGAAGGCGGCGTTTCTGGCGAGTCCTTGGTGGAACCACCCCTTCTATCTTATGAAGGTGGTGTTTCCGGCGATCCTTCGGTAGAGCCATCTCTTCCATCTTATGAGGGCGGTGTTTCCGGCGAGTCCTTGTTGGAACCGTCCCTTCCCTCTTATGAAGGCAGTGTTTCCGGTGAGTCCTTAGTAGAACCGTCCCTTCCCTCTTATGAAGGCGGTGTTTCCGGTGCCTCCTTGTTGGAACCGTCCCTTCCGTCTTATGAAGGCGGTGTTTTCGGCGAGTCCTTGTTGGAACCGTCCCTTCCGTCTTATGAAGGCGGTGTTTCTGGCGAATCCTTGGTGGAATCACCCCTTCCATCTTATGAAGGTGGTGTTTCCGGCGATCCTTCGGTAGAGCCATCTCTTCCGTCTTATGAGGGTGGTGTTTCCGGCGATCCTTCGGTAGAGCCATCTCTTCCGTCTTATGAGGGTGGCGTTTCCGGTGAGCCTGAGATACAGGAGGCTCTCCCAGAGTATAAAGAAGACACTCAACTTCCTCAGACTAAAGTGGAGACCAAAGCTGTTCCTTATGAAACCGTTTATGAAAAGAATGAGGAACTAGACCACGGCGTTACAAGAGTAAAAATTCCGGGTGTTGAGGGACAAGAACAAGTTACTACTACCTATACTAAAGATCAAGCAAGTGGAAATATTTCTGAGAATAAAACTGTCAAAATAGTAGTTAACAAAGTTGATCAAGTTGTAGAAGTTGGAACTAAACCGAGTGTTGAAACTACTGTCCTATCTCATAAAACGATTTACCAAGTGAATCCTGCTTTGGAGTTCAGACGACAGGAAGTAGCGGTTGCAGGGCATGATGGTTCGGTGGAAACTAGGACGACTTATCAACTAGACAAGGCAACAGGTCAGGTGACGGTATCTGATACTACTAAACAAGTAAATCCAGCAGTCGATAAAGTGATTCAAGTTGGTAATGTGGAAAAAGTAATACAACCGATTGCTGTTACTGAGGAGCGAAGAGAGGATTCTTCACTTGCTAAAAATATAGAAAAGATAGCATCTGAAGGAGAAGTTGGTGAGAATACACTTACCAGAACATACGCTATCAATGAACAAACTGGTGAATTGGTTAATCCTCAAGAAGTGAGTCAAATAACAAAACCAATGAAACCGAGAGTTGTTTTAGTTGGTAGTCAGGAAGATAAACCACACTTACTTCCGGCTAATAGTGAGAGAGAAGATGCTGTGGATGTGTCTGCTCTGACCACAAGCGCGAGCTCAGTAGACTTCTTACATGACAGTAAACTAAAAGCACAGTTAGAGCCTACTTATGATCCTCGAGATATTATAACAAGGAGAATTGCGCTCAGAAAAACACACCCAAATATCACTGACCAAGAGGTCAAAGATATGTTGCGCACAGAGTATCTTCAAAAACTGTCAATTCAAGAAAGCTTTGATCAGACGAAGACGCAAGCTGAGTCAAGTTTCAAAAAGATAGCCTCGCATACATTGGGAATTATAGGAGATACCCCTGAAAATCGCAGCAAGGTCAAACAAGAGCTTGAGCAATACAAAGAGCAGATTTTGTTGGGACTGTCTTATATCAATCGTTTTTATAATATTCAATTTGGGGACACGAATATTCGTGATATTCTGGCCTTTAATCCAAGCTCATTTGGCAATAAGACAATGACCGCCTTGGATAGTTTGAAAAAATTAGGATCCATGTCTTATGAAGAGATGAAATTGACCAATAGTCCTCAAACATTTACAAAGTATTTATCTACCATTACAGGTAAGGCTAGCTTGAAGGAATTTTTAGACAGCAATCGCCAACTCTTTACGTCAGATGATGCGGATACTTGGCTTAAAAAATCTAGCCAAGCTATGATTGTTGAAAAATCATCTAAGGAAAATCCTTCAGCGCATGTCGGTCTGTATAGCAAGTTGACAGCTGGGGAAAAGGATCCTCGTAAACAAGAGGCTAATATGGCTGCTATTTTGGGACTTTTGAATGTGAAAGAACCAAATGTTTACGTGATTAGTAATATGGCGACGATTACTTATGGTAATATTGGTTCCTATATAGATACTTCTCTTGCCCAGTCTAATCCAACTAAGTATCAGGCTGAGCTTGCTAGAGTCAAGTCTTTAATTGAAAAGGCGGCTGTACAACAAGCCAACTATGTTGATACTCTTTATCGTATAACAAAACCAGAAAATCGTGATAAGTTACTGACAAATCGCTTGATTATTGATACGATGAAGAAATATACAAGTAATCCGAATGCACAGATTGATAGCACTTGGTCATCAGCTGCTGGTAGTGGAGCTGATAAAGGAGTTGATCAATTTATGACTCCTATGAATTACTATTCTCCAGTAAGTAAGGTGGGAGCTGAGGCCAATGGATTAGGTGTCCGTTACTTTATAGATAGGGTTTTGGATGATAGAGGTTCAGCGACTTATTCTCATGAAATGACGCACTTACTAGATAGAACGGTCTTGTTTAATAATCACGATCGTCGAGATGGTACAGGAGCAGAGTTTTATGCGCGTGGTATTTTTGAAAACTCCTATAATCCAGAAAAGGATACTTATTTCAATCTCAACTTTGTATATGATGAGAGTGATAAGAATGGATTTTACAATAAAACACCTGATCGATTTAAAACGGCAGAAGATTTGCAATCTTACATGAAGGGAAGTTTTGATGTCCTTTATACTCTAGATTACCTAGAAGCAGAGGCAAGTAAAGGCTTATCTGCAGAAGACAAGATGAGTTATTTCAAAAAAATAACGCCAATTCCTTCAACAGGTTCTAGAACTTGGGTAGATTACCGTAATACAGCAGTTAAACCGACTCATAAGAGTGAGGAGATTCAAGCTCTGACCTTAGAAGATGCCAAAAAATTGACAGATATTGATAGTTTGATTGACAATCATATCCTGGTCAATCGTTATATCATTGCTGGTTTTTTGGACAAAGGTAAAATTGCAGCAAATGGTTACTATACTGTTGATATGTTTGATACCATTTACGGTGTTAGTCAAAATGACTCTGGTATGAGTGGGGACATCACCTTTAGAAAACAAGCCTTTGAATTGATGGCTGCTTTGGGCTATTATGAAGGATTTGTACCTTATGTGTCAAATCAGTTTAAAAAACAAGCTGAAGAAGAAGGCAAACCGTTATCTGATAAATATATTTTCGATAACATTTTAGGCAAATCTTACGCAGCTTTCAAAAAAGAGCAAATAACTGAGCGTGTTGAGAAATTAGGTAAGTTAAAACCAATTACTATAAATTACAACGGAAAAGAAGAAGTGATTGATAGTAAAGAAAAATTACAAGAGCTTATGAATAAAGCTGTTAAAGAAGAACTTGCTCAGATAACAGCAGGAAATACAACGGCTAAAAAGTTTAAATTTATCGAAACACCAGTTCAAAAACTGAAAAAAGCAATTTATAAAGCTTATCTCAAAGATTCAGATGACTTTAGACAGTCGATTTACAATAGTTAAGACAAAAGGGACATCTCTCTGGAATGAACATTCAGAGAGGTGTTTTTTGGTTCTTGTCAGATTTGCTACTCAATGAAAATCAAAAAGTAAACTAGGAAGCGAGCCGCAGGTTGCTCAAAGTACTGCTTTGAGGTTGTAGATAGAACTGACGAAGTCAGTTACATATACCTACGGTAAGGCGACGCTGACGTGGTTTGAAGAGATTTTCGAAGAGTATGACCTTGTTTCTTGAAAATGACAGTTTATATGAACATGGAGTGATTTTCAGACTTTTCCACAAATTATAGAATCTTTTCTGAGTATTTAGGGAGTGATGGAGGAAATCTTGAAAGCGCTTTTGTTTTGTGCTATAGTCAAGTAAATCGAGTCGTTTAAAGAGGAATGCTTGTATGAGAAGAGAAGAAGTTTTACGAAATCACTGGTTTTTTAGCCAAGAGGTGGGGAAGGAAGAGGCCTTGGCGTCGGATTTTCAGAGGGGAAATTGGCAGGCCATTCAAGTGCCACATGACTGGAGTATTTACAATGATTTTGACCAGTATTCGCCAGCGCAAAATGAGGGTGGTCAGTTAAATGGTGGTCAAGCCTGGTATCGGACACAGTTTTACTTGGAAGAAGATGCCAGTCTTGTATCGGTACGTTTGTTGTTTGATGGAGTTTACATGAATGCCCAAGTCTATATCAACGGGCAAGTGCTGGGCTATTATCCCAGTGGCTATACGCCTTTTTCTTATGATATCACGCCTTATCTAAGAAATGATGGGACGGCCAACCAGCTTGCGGTTTTTGTGGAAAATAAGCAACCTAGCAGTCGTTGGTATTCGGGCAGTGGTGTTTACCGAGAAGTAAAATTATTGATTAGAGATTTGGTGCATCTGGATTTATATGGGATTAAGATAGAAAGTCCCAAGCTCAAGGAGCAAAGAGATGGATGGGTGGAAACTCAGCTTGAAAGTAAAGTTTCAAATGATGGGCCTCAGTCTGTGTCGGTATATTTAGAACAGAGTATCTGGTATGATGGACAACAGCTGTCAGACTGGCAGGCGACAGACTCTCTAGTGATTGAGTCTGGGGACGAATATTCTTTCCAACAAGCCATATCAATTTTTCAACCTTTGCTTTGGGATATTGATTCCCCTCACCTTTACCAATTGAAGACTCGTCTTTACAAAAATGGCATTTTGGTTGATGAAGAAGAGGAGACTTTTGGTTACCGTTATATGGATTGGCAAGCGGATAAGGGTTTCTTTCTAAATGGCCACTGGTTGAAGATTCATGGGGTGTGTTTGCACCATGACTACGGAGCGCTGGGAGCTGTGGAAAACAGGTCAGCTGCTGAGAGACGCTTGCGCCAGATGAAGGAAATGGGTGTCAATGCAATCCGAATCACCCATAATCCAGCTAGTAGCATTTTGCTGGATCTAGCTGCTAAAATGGGCTTACTCATCCAAGAAGAAGCCTTTGATACCTGGTATGGAGGCAAGAAAGAATATGACTATGGTCGCTTTTTTGAGGAAGAAGCGACTCATCCAGAAGCGAAAGCAGGCGATTTCTGGTCAGATTACGATTTGCGCACTATGATTGAGCGTGGCAAGAACAATCCAGCGATTTTTATGTGGTCCTTGGGAAATGAAGTCAGCGAAGCAAATGGAGATGCTCATTCATTGAAGACGATCAAACGCTTGCTAGAAAGGGTCAAGGAGGTTGATGATAGCCGTTTTGTAACCATGGGAATGGACCAGTTCCGATTTGGCGATGGTTCTGGAGGTCATGAAAAGATAGCCAATTTGCTGGATGTGGTGGGCTTAAATTACTCGGAAGATAATATTGACGCGATTCGCAAAAGACATCCCAAGTGGCGACTTTATGGGTCTGAAACCTCATCGGCTACACGGACGCGTGACAGCTATTTTCGCCCAGCTAAGGAATGGGTTGGGGATAATCGCCGCGTGCGGAATTTTGAACAGTCAGACTATGGCAATGATCGGGTTCCTTGGGGGAAGACAGCGACGGCTTCTTGGACAGTAGATAGAAATCGGCTAGACTATGCGGGTCAGTTTATCTGGACAGGAGTGGATTATATCGGTGAGCCGACTCCTTGGCACAATCAAAATGACACGCCTGTAAAGAGTTCCTATTTTGGGATCGTGGATACAGCAGGGATTCCTAAAAATGACTATTATCTCTATCAAAGTCAGTGGGTGGACGTAAATCAGCATCCCATGGTTCATATCCTGCCCCACTGGAATTGGGAAATTCACAAGAGTTATCAACAAGTTGTGGATAAGTATGGGGATATCCCTGTTAGAGTGTATTCAAATGCTAGTTCAGTAGAGCTATTTCTCAATGGAAAATCTCAAGGTAGGAAGACTTTTCAGGAAAAATGGACTTCAGACGGTCGAAAATACCAAGAGGGAGAAGGTTCTGACCAACTCTATCTCGAATGGCGTTTGGCTTATCAACCGGGAGAATTGCGTGCTGTGGCCTATGACAGTCAAGGTCAGCTTGTGGCAGAAGATAGGGTGGTGACTGCAGGTAAGCCAGTGAAAATTGGGCTGTATGCCGAGAAAACACAACTGGAGCCAGATGGGCAAGACCTCCTCTATCTCTATTTTGATGTATTGGACAAGGATGGAAATTGGGTGCCGAGTGCTTCCAATCAGCTTCATTTTGAAATTGAAGGTCCTGCTCGTATTGTAGGTGTGGATAATGGTAGGCAGGCCAGTCGTGAACGTTACCAAGCCCAGAAAAATGGTCGGTTTAAGCGGAAAGCCTTTCATGGCAGAGGCGTCCTCTTAGTTCAGAGCTTGGATCAGGTAGGTCAAGTGAGAGTAAAGGCTAGTGCCAGAGGGCTAGAGCCAGCAAGTTTTGATTTCTTAGTGGGAGAGGCTTTGGATTGCCAGCCAGTGAAAAATCAGCGCTTATTTGAGATTCGAGTGGACAAGCAGGCAGGATTACAAGAAGGGGATTCCCCAGCTATTGGACTTTATCCACAAACTGTGGATAACCCTGTGAACAAGGTGGGGAATAGTGAAGTGATTTGGGAGATGAGTGGTAGTGCCCACGCTATTATCAAGCAGGGAGTGCTTCATTGCTTGTCTGCAGGCGACTTGTCTATCCGTGCCATTTATCAAGGAAAGACCTATCAAACTCATTTGCAGGTCGCAGAAAATAGCTCACTAGGGCAGGCACTTTCTGTACGACCACTTCGCTTGTATACAGATAGGGGGACTTATCCCCAGCTTCCGTCCTCGGTCTTGGTGGACTATGAGTTTGGCGGTGCAAAACGAGTTAAGGTTGTTTGGGAGGAGATTCCTGAAGAAGATATGGCAAGCTTTCATGAATTTACGGTATCTGGCCAGCTGGAAGGGCTGGATTTAAAGGCTTCTGCTCAGGTTTGTGTTCAAGGGATTTGTGCTATTGAGCCTGAAAGGGTCTGGACGCTTGTCAAGGAAGCTCCACACTTACCAGACCGAGTTAAGCTAGTCTTATCAGATGGCAGACGAGATACGGCCAAGGTTACTTGGGATGAACTTGATTCTCAAATCTATGCTCAGGTAGGAGAATGCGTTCTCACAGGGCAGGTAGCGGGCTGTGAGTTGCCAGCAATAGTCACCATTCATGTGACAGATGTCAGTGTAGATGGGGAAGTTATTTCCAATCAATGGACAGGGTCTAACCTGCCTCTGGTCTTTGCTTCCCACTCAGAACCGAATCACCCAGCCTCTTACCTCAATGACAAGGTCATTACTCGGAAAAAATCGACAGCCAATACTTGGATTGCAAAGTCAGAGCAAGCCAGCGTGGGTATTCTGTTTGGAGATGCAGGGATTTTAAAACCGCGATTTGTGGATAACCTGACCTTGTATTATGTTGAAAATCAAGAATATGTGGTTGTTGTGCCGACCTTTATTGATTATTACATAGGGAATGAGCCTAGCTTACCTCGGACTCCAAATCATTTGAATAAGGATTCCCTGCTCAAGCAAGAGGAGAATTGGCGCCCTGTATCAGCTATCCGAAAAGTGTCAAGCGACAAGGATGAAGAGCTTCGTTTTGAATTTGACAAGGTGGAAACCTATGCCCTTCGTCTTCGATTTGAAGGCTTGGCAAGCCCTCTAGCGTTAACAGAATTGCAAGTACATGCCAAAAAAGTAAAGAAAAATGTAGATAGGAAGTAGTATGGTAAGAGAAATAAAACCGCATGGGCCCTTGCCTAGTCAGGCCCAGCTAGCTTATTTAGAGGATGAACTAGCAGCCTTTATCCATTTTGGGCCCAATACCTTTTATGACCAGGAATGGGGGACAGGTCAGGAAGATCCTGTACGCTTTAACCCGACACAGTTAAATGCGCGTGAGTGGGTTCGCGTGCTCAAGGAAACGGGTTTTAAGAAGTTGATTTTGGTGGTCAAGCACCACGATGGCTTTGCCCTTTATCCGACAGCTCATACAGATTATTCGGTCAAGGCCAGTCCTTGGAGGAATGAAGAGGGGGACTTGCTCCTTGAAGTTTCCCAAGCTGTCACAGAGTTTGATATGGATATGGGGGTCTACCTATCACCCTGGGATGCCCACAGCCCCCTCTATCATGTGGACCGAGAAGCGGACTATAATGCCTATTATCTGGCTCAGCTGAAGGAGATTTTATCAAATCCTGCCTATGGAAATGGAGGGAAATTTGCTGAGGTCTGGATGGATGGTGCCAGAGGAGAGGGCGCTCAAAAGGTCAATTATGAATTTGAAAAATGGTTTGAAACCATTCGTGACCTGCAGGGCGATTGCTTAATTTTTTCAACAGAAGGCACCAGTATCCGCTGGATTGGCAATGAACGAGGGTATGCAGGTGATCCCCTGTGGCAAAAGGTGAATCCTGACAAACTAGGAACAGAAGCAGAGCTGGACTATCTTCAGCACGGAGATTCCTCAGGAACGATTTTTTCAATCGGAGAGGCAGATGTTTCCATCCGGCCAGGTTGGTTTTACCATGAGGACCAGGATCCTAAGTCTCTCGAGGAGTTGGTCGAAATCTACTTTCACTCGGTGGGGAGAGGAACCCCGCTCCTACTTAATATTCCGCCGAATCAAGATGGGCTCTTTGATGCAAAGGATATTGAACGTCTCTATGAATTTGCGGCCTATCGCAATGAGCTCTATAAAGAAGATTTTGCTCTGGGAGCTGAGGTATCTGGTCCAGCTCTTTCCGCAGACTTTGCCTATCGCCATTTGACAGACGGTCTTGAGACCAGCTCTTGGGCAAGCGATGCAGACTTGCCCATCCGGTTAGAACTCGACTTAGGGTCACCTAAAACTTTTGATGTAATTGAGTTAAGAGAAGATTTGAAGCTAGGGCAACGAATCGCTGCTTTTCATGTGCAAGTAGAGGTGGATGGCGTCTGGCAGGAATTTGGTACGGGCTTCACAGTTGGTCATAAGCGCCTCTTGCGAGGTCCACTAGTAGAGGCACAGAAGGTGCGCGTGATGATTACAGAGTCACAGGATTTACCTGTATTGACCAAGATTTCACTCTATAAAACTCCTAGCTTATCAAAAACAGAAGTTGTTCAGGGGCTAGCATTTGCAGAAAAAAGTCTAGCTGTGACAAAGGGAGAGACTCTTCATTTTAGGATTGAACGTAGCGAAAGTAATACTCCTTTAGAGGCTAAGATTTCGATTCAACCGGGGACAGGTGTCCATGGAATCGCCTATCAGGATGAGATTCAAGTCTTTCAATTCCAAGCAGGGGAAAGCAAAAAAGATTTGTGTCTATCAACTCTGCACTTTGCTGCTGACAAGACTTTGGATTTCTATCTCAATTTGACTGTTGATGGACAACTGGTTGATCAAGCTCATATTTTAGTTGAAACGAGATAAAAATCCTCACAATTCATTTCCTTTCCGAATAAATAGATAGAACCATCGAATCTAGTAAAATTAGATTTAAAACTGTGGTATAATAAGAGGAGGAAATGGATGATTCTTAGACATCCGGGCATTAGCCCGACCAATGACTTGGTTGCTAAGAAAATCTTTAGCAATCCAGAAATCACTTGTCAATTTATTCGCGATATGCTGGATTTACCAGCAAAAAATGTGACCATTTTGGAGGGAAGCAATATTCACGTCTTGCCTTCCCTGCCCTACTCGGCGCAGGATTTCTATACCAGTATAGACGTCTTGGCGGAGTTGGAAAATGGCACCCAAGTAATCATTGAGATTCAGGTTCATCATCAGAATTTTTTCATTAATCGTTTGTGGGCTTACTTGTGCAGTCAGGTCAATCAAAACCTTGAAAAAATTCGTCAGCAAGAAGGAAACACTCACCAGAGTTACAAACACATCGCACCAGTATACGCTATCGCAATTGTGGATAGTAATTACTTCTCAGATAATTTAGCTTTTCATAGCTTTAGTATGCGTGAGGACACGACAGGTGAGGCTTTAACAATTACAAACAATGGACAAGAAAACCATCTAGTAAAGATGGCATTCTTGGAACTAAAAAAATACAGAGAAACCAGCAAAGACGAGGTTCGCAAGCCGTGGTTGGAGTTTTTTGGGAACAAACCCTTTACCCAGCAACCCGAGCGAGCTATCAGTCAAGCAGACCAACTGCTAGATTACAAGAGCTGGTCCGAGGAGGACAGGAAAATGTTTAGTCAACTACGTATGCGAGAAGAACAAGCATTATTGGCTCAGGATTATGCCTTGGAACAAGCTGAAGAAAAAGGGTTAGAACGTGGTCTTGAACGAGGTCGAGCAGAGGGGATTGAACAGGGACTGGAGCGCGGGAAAGTTGAAGGAAGTTTGTCTATGCTACTAAATCTCGTTCGCCAACATCTTTTAACTTCCGAGGTTGCCAGCCAGCAATTGGACATGACTGTCGCTGAGTTTGAGGCGCTATTGAAAGACCATCACCAATAACGGTCAAGAAAACCATCTGGTTAAGATGGCATTCTTGGAATTAAAAAAATACAGAGAAACCAGCAAAGATAGCATTCGCAAACCGTGGTTGGAGTTTTTCGGGAATAAACCCTTTACCCAGCAACCTGAGCGAGCCATCAGCCAAGCAGACCAACTGCTGGACTATAAGAGCTGGTCCGAGGAGGACAGGAAAATGTTTAGTCAACTACGTATGCGCGAAGAACAAGCCTTGTTAGCACAGGACTATGCCTTGGAGCAAGCTGAGGAGAAAGGTTTAGAGCGTGGTCGTGCAGAGGGTATTGAACAAGGCTTAGAGCGCGGGAAAGTTGAAGGAAGTTTGTCTATGCTACTAAATCTAGTCCGTCAAGGTCTTCTGACTTCCGAGGTTGCTAGCCAGCAGTTGGGTATGTCAGTCGCTGAATTTGAGGCCTTGTTGTAAGTAGAAAGTGATGACATGTTACCGAAATGAGGTAGCATGTTTTATTTTTGGTTCATATGTTTTACGGATAATTTTTTCTTATGCAGTGCAAAAATAGTTTATTTCACCCCTCAAACTTATTTATTTTACTACCAATCCTATATGAATGCGCTATCTTTGTGAATGCAATTAAAACAAAAATAAATTCGTTATAAAAATATGAGAATTATTTATTCACAAAAGCAAAAAAATATACCAAACGAATTTATCTGAAAATTCCTTACTTTCCCAAAACGCTTTTTTTTTTTTGCGAAAATTTCAATTCAAATCATTTGCATATATATTGAAAATAAGATAAAATGTAAACTGTAGATTTCTGTATGCAGGTGTCATGTGGAAATCAAATCAATTAACCTTATAAAAGGAGAAAAGAAAATAATGGAAAACAAACCATCTATGAGTCGTGTTGAACGTCTGCACCGTGAAAAGGTCACGCGTTACTCGATCCGTAAATATAGTTTTGGAGCGGCTAGTGTAGCTGTCGCTGCTCTTTTCATGTTCTTAGGTAATGGAGCTGTATCTGTTCAAGCGAATCAAATCCAACCTGGAGACACAGCTGCTGCTCCGTCAGCAACTCCAACTTTGGACAAAAAGAAACTTGAAAGTTACATTTCAGAAATTGAAACAAAACTTTCTAACGGAACATATGCTAACAAAACAGAAGAATCTGTAGCATTATTAAAAGCAGACCTAGAAGCTGCAAAAGCTACATTAGCAAACGCAACTACTCAAGCTGAACTAAAAAAAGCTTACAGCAAACTTGTCACTACAGCAAACTCTAAATTAAAAAACAAACCTGTAGAGAAAAAAGAAACTCCAGAAGTAGATACAACTGAAGGTAAAGAAACTGTAGGGAAAAAAGCAGGAAACACTGAACCTAAATCAGAATCTAACTCAATCGAAAACACAGGATCTAATGATGCTCGTAGCGGTAAAGAATTAGACAAAAACAATGTTTTCCGTACGGAAACTGATACAGAAAAACCAAAAGTATCAATCGATTATGATGATCCAGCATCTAAAACATTCTGGATAACTCCAACAGAAGAAACAAATATTACTAACCGTATCAAGATTACAGATAACAGCGGTAAGATTGTTAAAGGTTGGATGCAAAAAATGGGTAGCGGAACTGACATTAATGTAGGGTATGGATTAAACAACTCTAATATTGATGGTGAAACAACTGCCACAGCTGCCCAACCAGCGACACTTTCTGTTACAGGAACATTGCAAAGACTTCATCCTAATGGGAAGCCATGGGCTAATGGTTCAACAATAGTATCACGTAAAGTTCGTGCTAAAGATGCAAGTAACAATGAAATCGATAATGAAGGTTCATCTGATCCAGACTATCAAGTATTCTTCAAAGTTCGTTCACAAAATGTTAAATATACAGAAGATTTAGCAAAGAAAGCTGCAAACTTTGATAAAGTTGCGGTAGCTGATCCAGCACAACTTCAACAACCAGAATTGGATAAAATTAAAGCTAAATTGCAAGAAGGTGCTGATAACAATCTTAACGGTAAGATTGCTACAGTTACTCAAGCAGGAGATAAAGTTGTTATTACTTATAACGATGGAACAACAGCTGAACGACCAGTAACTGACTTTGCACGTGTAAACGTAGCTCCAACAGCGGAATTTCCTTTCTCCAATGCAAGAGATAAAGAAATTTATGTTTACGGTGCAGAAGAAAACTCATTTGATATTAAAATCAAAGATGATAGCGGAAAAATTTCAAGTGCCACATTAAGACAAGGTGGAAACAGAACTTTTGCTGAAGTTCCAGGTGCAACAAATAAAATTAGTACTCAATACGGATATACAGCGAATACTATTACTGCTGAGACACCAGCAACAGAAGCATCACCAGCAGTCATTACTTACTCAGGTACACCAGCACCTGAAGGGAATTTTACACAAGACAAACTAGATGCAGCGACTAGAGGAGAAACTCCTCCAGGTGTAGTTTTAGGATGGCGTTTCCTACGAGTTACAGACGCTGATGGAGGAGAAATCGCAGGAAGTGCAACAGGTGCAGATGATCCAGGTTCTTTCGTTGTTATCCTTAAACCACAAACTCAAAAATATGATGTCACAACACCTGAAAACGAAGCGGCTAAACTCCCAGTAGTTGATGCTAATAACGTAACAGATGCAGAGTTCGCAAAAATAGTGGGTGCAAATAATGCAAATATTAAACTTCACTATTCTAAAAAGAATGCAGATGCTAACTTAGTTTCAAAACAAGGTCAAAATGTTGACGATAAAGAAGCTAAGATTAAATCTGTTGAAAAAGTAGCTAACAATATGGTGGTAACGTATAAAGATGGATCTACAGATACATTACCATTAACTGACTTTGCACGTACTAACCAAAAACCAACAGTAGAAATCCAATATTCAGATCCAGCTCCAGATAAAAAAGAAGTATATGTTTATGCGTCAGAAGTAAATTCATTCGATATTAAAATCAAAGATGATAGTGGTAAACTTGCAAGTGCTGAGTTAAGAAGAGGAAGTAACCAAGAATTTAAAGACGTAGCAGGAGAACCTAATAAACAAGATACTCAATACGGATTTACTGCGAATAAATTCACATCTGAAACAACAGCGACAGCAGAAAATCCAGCTGTTATTACGTATACTGGTACTCCAGCACCAGAAGGCGCATTTACAAAAGAAAAATTTGAAAAAGCAATTCAAGATGGAGGAACTCCATTAGGATGGCGTTTCGTAAAAGCTATTGATAAAGATGGTGAGGATGCTAGAGGAAATGGTAGAGATGCTACTGACCCAACAGCAGTTAACGTAATTCTTAAACCTCAAACTTTAAAATATGACATTAAAACTCCAGCTACAAAAGTTCCAGTAGCTGACGCAAATAATGTTACAGATGCAGAGTTTGAAGCTATTAAAGATAGTATTAAAATTCAATACTCTACCGAAAACCCAGATAACAATCTAGTCGGCAAACGAGGTGAAGAAGTAGAAAATCAATCAGATCGTATTGCTTCTATTACTAAAGACGGAAACAATGTTGTTGTAACCTATAAAGACGGTTCTAAAGATAGCAAACCATTAACTGACTTTGCACGTACAAACCCAGCTCCAACAGTTGAACTTCCATACTCAAATGCAGACAAACGTCAAATCTATGTTTACACTGGTGAGAATACTGACCTAACATTCAAAGCTTCAGATGATGCAGAAGTTAAAGATTTGTACTTACGTGGACCAGGTGGTATTGGAAATGATAACACTGCAGGTTATGGATTTACAACAGGTAAGATTGATAACGATGTAGTTACAAATGGCGAAGGAACAGTATCTGACGATAAGAGAACAGCAACTATCAAGATGACTGGTGTTACAACACTTACAGCTCCAAACAAATGGACAAGTTTTGTTGTTGCTAATGACAATGATAATGCAAGATCATTACCAGAGGATCAGAACTTTGATGCTTCAACTGACGATGCAGTACGCCAACAAAAACCAGGATATGTTGAGTTCATCGTTAAATCTCAAACAGACAAGTACGATATCAAGGCACCAACTGAAAAAGTTGCTGTAACTGATCCAGCAAACGTTACAGAAGCAGAATTAGCTAAAATCAAAGAAAAACTACAACTTGAGCACAATCAGAATAATGACGATGCAAATATCTCAAAAGATGCTCCAGTTACAGATAAAGATGCTAAAATCAAGTCAGTAACAAAAGATGACCAAGGAAATCTTGTAGTAACATATGCAGATGGTTCAAAAGATACAAGACCATTATCAGAGTTTGTAACTCTAGACAAACAACCTGCTATCGATGAGGTTAATAAAGCAGCTGACGAACAAATCAAAGCTATCAATGATAACGCAGCAGCAACTAAAGAAGAAAAAGATGCAGCAATCGAGCAAGTAAATGCAGATAAGAAAAAAGCTCTTGATGAAATAGCAAAACCTGAAGTTACAACAAAAGGTGCTCTTGATAAAGCTCAAACAGCAGGAACTGCTGCAATTGCAAAAGATAACCCAGTAGTAGCTGCAAAACCAGAAGCTAAGAAAGCAATTGACGAGGCTGTTAAAGCTAAAGAAGCAGCAATTGACGCTCGTACTGATTTAACAGATGACGAGAAGAAAGCCGCTAAGGATGCAGCTAAAGCAGCCGCTGATAAAGCTAAAGCAGCAGTCGATGCAGCAACAACAGATGCAGAAGTTACTAAAGCTAAAGAAGCTGGAACTACAGCAGTTGCAAATGTAACTCCAGTAGCCAAAGCGGAAGCTAAGAAAGCAATTGCAAAAGCATTAGAAGATAAAAATAGCGAAATTGATAAGCGTACAGACTTAACTGATGAAGAAAAAACAGCAGCTAAGAAAGAAGCTCAAGATAAAGCTGATGCACAATTAGCGAAAATTAAAGAACAACCTGATGCAGCAGCTACACCAGCAGCAGCTAAAACAGCTCAAGATGTAGTAGATGCAGCTAAGAAAACAGGTGTAGCAGATGTTAAAGCTGTAGATCCAGTAGCTAAAGCTAAACCAGAAGCTAAAAAAGCAATCGATAAAGCGTTAGAAGCTAAAAACCAAGAAATCGATGCTCGCACAGATTTAACTCCAGAAGAGAAAACTAAAGCTAAAGAAGTAGCAAAAGCGCAAGCAGATGTAGCTAAAGATGCTGTTGATGCAGCAACTACAAATGCAGCAGTAGCTAAAGCTAAAGCAGATGGAACTACAGCAGTTGCAAATGTAACTCCAGTAGTTAAAGAAGCAGCTAAGCAAGCAATCGCAGATGAATTAGCAGAAAAAGAAAAAGCAATCGATGCACGTAAAGACTTAACAGATGCAGAGAAAGCAAAAGCTAAGGAAGAAGCACAAGCGAAAGCAAAAGAAGCAACAGACGCTATTAACAAACAGCCAGATGTAGCAACTACACCAACAGCAGCTAAAACAGCACAAGATGCAGTAGATGCAGCTAAAGCTAAAGGTGTAGCAGATGTTAAAGCTGTAAACCCAGTAGCGAAAGAAGCAGCTAAGCAAGCAATCGCAGATGAATTAGCTAAGAAAGTTGGAGAAATCGATGCACGTCCTGACTTAACTGACAAAGAAAAAGATGCAGCTAAGAAAGATGCTCAAGCAAAAGCTAAAAAAGCGACAGATGCAATCAACTCTCAACCAGACAACGCAACTACACCAGAAGCAGCAAAAGCAGCACAAGATGCAGTAGATGCAGCTAAAGCTAAAGGTGTAGCAGATGTTAAAGCTGTAAATCCAGTAGCGAAAGAAAAAGCTAAAGAAGAAATTGCAAAAGAGTTAGCTAAGAAAGAAGCAGCCATCGATGCACGTCCAGACTTAACTGACGAAGAAAAAGCAGCAGCTAAGAAAGATGCGCAAGCGAAAGCTAAAGCAGCAACAGATGCAATCGACGCTCAACCATCTATCGCAGAAACACCAGAAAAAGCAGCAGAAGCTAAAAAAGCAGTAGATGGTGCAAAAGATAAAGGTGTAGCAGATGTTAAAGCTGTAAATCCAGAAGCAGTAACTAAACCAGCAGCTAAGCAAGCCATTGACGATGCACTTAAAGCTAAAGAAGCAGCAATTGACGCACGTGAAGACTTAACTCCAGCAGAAAAAGCAGCAGCTAAGAAAGCAGCAGAGAAAGCAGCAGATGACGCTAAGAAAGCAATCGATGCAGCAACAACAGATGCAGCAGTAGAAGCAGCTAAGAATGCTGGTACTGGAGAAGTTGCGAAAGTAAATCCAGTAGCGAAAGAAAAAGCTAAAGAAGAAATTGCAAAAGAGTTAGCTAAGAAAGAAGCAGCAATCGACGGGCGTAAAGACTTAACTGACGAAGAAAAAGCAGCAGCTAAGAAAGAAGCTCAAGATAAAGCTAAAGCAGCAACAGATGCGATCAATGATCAACCAGCTAATGCAGAAACACCAGAAAAAGCAGCAGAAGCACAAACAGCAGTAGACGCAGCTAAGAAATCAGGTGTAGATGAAGTTGCAGCTGTAAATCCAGAAGCAGTAACTAAACCAGCAGCCAAGAAAGCAATCGAAGATAAATTAGCAAAACAATTGGAAGACATTGCTAACACTCCAGATGCTACTGATGAAGAGAAGAAAGTTGCAGCAGATGCAGCTAAAGCTCTAGCAGAAGAAGCTAAGGGAGAAATCGATAAAGCTGGAACAGATGCAGAAGTTAAGCAACTTCAAGAACAAGCTGAAGGTGAAATTGAAAAATCTGTACCTGTTGTAGAAGATAAGCCAAATGCTCGTAAAGCAATTGATGAAGAAGCAACAGCTAAAAAAGCAGAAATTGATGCTCGTACAGACTTGACTCCTAAAGCTAAAGCTAAACTAAAAGCTAAAGTAGATAAAGTTGCGGAAAAATCTAAAGCAGCAATTGATGCAGTAAGTAGTGTAGACGATGTTAATACAATAGAAGAAGCTGATAAAGCGGCTATTAAAGCAATTGGAGAAGTAAACAGACCAATTGATAAAGTATTAGTAACAGATCCAAGTGCATTAACAGATGAAGAAAAAGCTAAAATCTTAGAAGAAGTTAAGAAAGTTAACCCAACAGCTAAAGAAGTTAAATATGATGAAAATGGAAACATCGAAGTAACAACAGAAGCTGGCGATAAAGGAATTATCAATCCGACAAAATTAGTGAAAACTGAGGACCAGTTAGATAACGGTAAAGGTGGAAATGATATTAACAAACCACTTGATAAAGTTATCGTAAAAGACCCATCGAACTTAACTGACGAAGAGAAAGCTAAGATTGTTGCTAAAGTTGAAGAGGTAAATCCAGATGCTATCGTAACAATCGATGAAGATGGAACTGTTTCTGTTTCTACTCCAGATGGTAAAACTGCAGCAATTCCAGCATCAGAATTAGTGAGAACTAAAGAAGATACTGCTAAACCAGATGCAGGAAATAGTAAAATTGTTAAACCAGCAGACAAAGTAGCCGGTGAAGCAAATGATCCAGATGATCAAGCTAAAGCAGAAGAAAAATTAAGAGAATTAAACCCAGAAACTAAATCTGTTAAATTTGATGAAGATGGTAATGCGACAGTTACACTGAAAGATGGAACTACTGCGACAATCCCATCAGAAGATTTATTCAAATCAGAAGTAGATGCAACTAAACCAAATGCAGGTAACGACATCGTTAAACCAGCAGATAAGACTGTAGTAGCAAATCCAGAAAAACTTACAGATGCTGAGAAGAAAGCGATCGAAGATAAAGTTAAAGCTGTAAATCCAGATGCAACAGTAGTTGTAGATGATAAAGGAAATGCGACAGT
>CAURTM010000007.1:0-48603 GCA_963527735.1 uncultured Streptococcus sp. | reverse complement strand
CGGCAATTAGCATGATAGAAACAAAATGACCTTGGGAGACCAAGGTTTTTCTTATTGACCTGTATAAATGAAGTTAAAGCGTTTTGGCTGTTGACAAAAGTTATTCTCTTTAGTAGAATAGAAGATGCGATGAGTCGATAGGTAGTCTTCGGGCTACTATTGAGCATAAGGAGGTCATAACGCAGGAGCGGACCTTGATGAGTTGTGTGAACCTGCTCATCACATGAAGATGCCTCTTAGTCCCTAGTCTAGCGACTGGGGATTTTTATTTTCCAAAAAATGATGAAAAAGCTTTGCAATTCATGGAAAAAGTAGTATAATACATCTATTATAGAAATTTTTAGAAAATTCCGAAAGAGGTTATTTATGGGATATACAGTTGCTGTAGTCGGCGCGACAGGTGCTGTCGGTGCTCAGATGATAAAAATGTTGGAAGAATCAACACTTCCAATCGATAAAATTCGTTTACTTGCTTCTGCACGTTCAGCAGGCAAGACTTTGAAATTTAAAGATCAAGATATTACGATTGAAGAAACGACTGAAACTGCTTTTAAGGGAGTTGATATTGCTCTCTTTTCAGCAGGTGGTTCTACATCAGCTAAGTATGCACCATACGCAGTAAAAGCTGGAGCGGTAGTAGTAGATAATACATCTTACTTCCGTCAAAATCCAGATGTTCCTTTGGTTGTTCCAGAGGTCAATGCTCATGCACTTGATGCTCACAACGGGATCATTGCCTGCCCTAACTGTTCAACAATTCAAATGATGGTGGCTCTTGAGCCAGTTCGCCAAAAATGGGGCTTGGACCGTATCATTGTTTCAACTTACCAAGCAGTTTCAGGTGCTGGTATGGGAGCAATTCTTGAGACACAACGTGAACTTCGTGAAGTCTTGAATGATGGTGTAACCCCACGTGATTTGCATGCCGAAATCTTGCCTTCAGGTGGTGACAAGAAACATTATCCTATCGCCTTTAATGCTCTTCCACAAATCGATGTCTTCACTGACAATGATTACACTTACGAAGAGATGAAGATGACTAAGGAAACTAAGAAAATTATGGAAGATGATAGCATTGCAGTATCTGCAACATGTGTGCGTATTCCAGTCTTGTCAGCTCACTCTGAGTCTGTTTACATCGAAACAAAAGAAGTGGCTCCAATCGAAGAAGTAAAAGCAGCTATCGCAGCCTTCCCAGGTGCTGTTCTTGAAGATGATGTTGCTCATCAAATCTATCCGCAAGCCATCAATGCAGTTGGTTCACGTGATACCTTTGTTGGTCGTATCCGTAAAGACTTGGATGCTGAAAAAGGAATCCACATGTGGGTTGTTTCAGACAACCTGCTCAAAGGTGCTGCTTGGAACTCAGTTCAGATTGCAGAAACTCTTCATGAACGTGGATTGGTTCGTCCAACAGCTGAATTGAAATTTGAATTAAAATAGTCATATCGTTTAGGAGTTCAGATGAACTCCTTCTTTGAAATAGAGAGGTGTTTTCATGTCTTATCAAGATTTAAAAGAGTGTAAAATCATCACAGCCTTTATTACTCCCTTCCACGAGGATGGTTCCATTAACTTTGATGCCATTCCAGCCTTGATTGAGCATTTATTGGACCATCATACGGATGGAATTCTTCTCGCAGGGACCACTGCTGAGAGTCCAACCTTGACCCATGATGAGGAGTTGGAACTGTTTGCGGCTGTACAAAAGATTGTCAATGGACGCGTTCCTTTGATTGCGGGTGTAGGTACTAATGATACGCGTGACTCTATTGAGTTTGTCAAAGAAGTAGCGGAATTTGGCGGTTTTGCTGCTGGACTCGCTATTGTGCCTTACTACAACAAACCTTCACAAGAAGGAATGTATCAGCATTTTAAAGCAATTGCAGACGCTTCGGACCTACCAATTATCATCTATAACATTCCAGGTCGTGTG
Organism: uncultured Streptococcus sp.; assembly: GCA_963527735.1. Classification (GTDB taxonomy): domain Bacteria; phylum Bacillota; class Bacilli; order Lactobacillales; family Streptococcaceae; genus Streptococcus. Next base: position 46,667 of record CAURTM010000007.1, on the reverse strand, counting down.
GTTGTCGAATTAACTCCGGAAACCATGCTTCGTTTGGCTGACCATCCAAATATCATTGGTGTCAAAGAATGTACTAGCTTGGCCAATATGGCTTACTTGATTGAGCATAAGCCAGAAGAGTTCTTGGTCTATACTGGTGAAGATGGAGATGCTTTCCATGCCATGAACCTTGGTGCGGATGGGGTTATTTCTGTTGCCTCTCATACAAATGGGGATGAGATGCACGAGATGTTTATGGCCATTGCAGAAAGCGATATGAAGAAAGCCGCAGCAATTCAGCGTAAATTCATTCCTAAGGTTAATGCCCTCTTCTCTTATCCAAGTCCTGCTCCAGTTAAAGCTGTTCTTAACTATATGGGATTTGAAGCTGGACCAACTCGTCTACCTCTTGTTCCAGCACCAGAAGAAGATGCCAAACGCATTATCAAAGTCGTCGTAGATGGCGACTACGAAGCAACTAAGGCAACTGTAACAGGTGTCCTAAGACCAGATTACTAATAAGACAATAAAATCCATGACCGCAAGAACGATCATGGATTTTTCTTATTTTCCTAAACAGAATTGGCTAAAGAGTTGGGTAATGAGTTCATCAGGAGCAGCATCTCCAGTGATTTCTCCGAGAATTTCCCAAGTACGGGTCAAATCTACTTGAAGCAAGTCAACTGGCATCCCCAGTTCAAGACCTTCATTAACAGCTTGTAGGCTTTCAACAGCCTTTTCAATTAGGGAAATGTGACGTGCGTTAGACAAGTAAGTAGCATCTTGCTCAACCAAACCAGCATTTTCAAAGAAGAGGTTGTTGATTCTCTCTTCAATTTTATCGATATTTTGATTTTTAAGGACTGAAATGCGGATGACATCTTCTGGAAGTTCAGAGGTTTCAATAACTTCTGGCAGGTCAGTTTTGTTAAGAAGAATAATACGGTTGGTATCTTGGCTAATCTCAAGAAGTTGGCGGTCTTGGGCGGTTAGTGGTTCACTGGCATTTAGCACCAGTAGAACCAAGTCAGCTTCCTTGAGGGCTTTTTTCGAACGCTCAACACCTATTTGTTCCACGATGTCATCCGTTTCACGGATACCGGCTGTATCAATCAGTTTGAGAGGGACACCGTTGATATTGACGTATTCTTCGATGACATCTCGAGTAGTACCAGCAATATCTGTAACGATAGCCTTGTCCTCACGCAAGAGGTTGTTGAGGAGGCTAGATTTCCCAACGTTGGGACGTCCGATGATTGCTGTAGAAATTCCTTCGCGAAGGATTTTGCCACGACGGGCTGTCCTAAGGAGATTGGTTAGCAATTGCTCAAACTCCATAGTCTTCTCACGGACAACAGCAGTAGTGGCTTCCTCAACATCGTCGTACTCAGGATAGTCGATATTGACCTCAACTTGGGCAAGTGTATTGAGGATTTCTTGACGGGTATTATTGATAAGATCAGAAAGGGAACCATCTAATTGTTTGACCGCAATGTTCATGGCCTTGTCTGTCTTGGCGCGGATGATATCTATGACCGCCTCAGCCTGAGTCAAGTCCACACGTCCATTTAGGAAGGCACGTTTGGTAAATTCACCAGGTTCTGCCAACCGAGCTCCTTCACGGATAGCTAGTTGGAGAATTTCATTGGTCACCGCAATCCCACCGTGGGTGTTAATCTCGATAATATCTTCACGAGTGAAGGTCTTTGGAGATTTCATAGCCCCAACCATAACCTCGTCCATGACTTTTTCTGTCTGAGGGTCAACGATGTGACCGTAGTTAAGGGTATGGCTAGCAACCTTGTTCAAGTCTTTTCCTTTGAAAATCTTTTGCGCAATCGCAAAACTATCTGTTCCGCTCAGGCGGACAATACCTATAGCCCCTTCACCTAGTGGAGTAGATATAGCAGCGATGGTATCAAATTCACGTGTAATCATAATGTTTCCTTTAATAAATAGCTCTTTTCTTGGAAATTTTTCCAAGTCTCTTTTCAAATTGTAACAAATTTGAACTATTTCTTCAATGGATGTTACTTGGAGATTGAAAAAGCCTAAGCAATTCTGCTTAAGCTAGCTTATTTGGTGCGCATTTCCCCTTGTGGGAAGTAAGTTCCTTCTGGCATGTCGTTGATGATGACATGGACAGCAGATTGAGGTGCTCCAGTATTACGGACAACAGCTTCCGTTACTTCCTTAGCAAGAGCTTTCTTTTGCTCGAGCGTGCGTCCTTCAAATAAATCGATGCGTACAAATGGCATAATGGCTTCCTCCACTAGTTTTTGATTTCTTCTATTTTACCACATTTTGCCGTTTAAAGCTTAAGAAAATTATGATATACTAGAATGTAGCAAAAATTTAGAAATGGACGTGAAGCAAGAAACATGGCACAGTTGTATTATCGTTATGGGACCATGAACTCTGGTAAGACGATTGAGATTCTCAAGGTGGCCTATAACTATGAGGAGCAAGGAAAAGGTGTTGTGATTATGACCTCGGCTCTGGATACGCGTGACGGTGTTGGCTATGTGTCGAGTCGAATCGGTATGAAACGCCCTGCTCTTGCGATTGAGGAAACGACGGATATCTTCGGCTATATCCGAGACCTACCAGAAAAACCTTACTGTGTTTTGGTCGATGAAGCCCAGTTTCTCAAACGTCATCATGTTTATGACCTAGCTCGTGTTGTAGACGAGTTAGACATACCTGTTATGGCATTTGGTTTGAAAAACGACTTTCGTAATGAATTGTTCGAAGGTTCCAAATATCTCTTGCTTTTAGCAGACAAGATTGATGAAATCAAGACCATCTGTCAGTATTGTAAGAAAAAGGCGACTATGGTGTTGCGTACACAGGATGGACTGCCCGTTTACGATGGAGAACAGATCCAGATTGGTGGCAATGAAACCTATATCTCGGTTTGCCGTAAACATTATTTTGCGCCAATGATAACCTCTAACAAGGAGCAAAACTATGACAATTGAACTAAGAGATGTTACAATGGAAAATTATTTTGATGTTTTGAATTTGGATGTCAAGGAATATCAAAAACAATTCATTGCAACCAACGCAATTAGTTTAGCTGAAGCATACGTCTACACTAAAAATGGAGATTTTGTAGCTCCATTGGCAGTTTATGATAATGATGCAATTATAGGTTTTGTGATGATAGCTTATGATAAAAAGATCGGAATTAGTAGTGGAAATTATTTACTATTTCGTTTTATGATTGATAAGAATTTTCAAAATCAAGGATATTTTAAACAAATTATGGATAAAGTACTAGACTATGTTCGGACAGCGCCAGCAGGTTTAAGCAATAAACTTTGGTTGTCTTATGAACCAGAAAACGAACATGCAAGATCTTGTTACCTCAGTTATGGATTTAAAGAAACTGGGGAAATATCCGAGAACGAAGTAGTAGCAATCTATGATTTAACAATTGAGAAATAAGGAGAAAAAATGAACATCTATGATCAACTACAAGCTGTAGAAGACCGTTATGAAGAATTAGGAGAGTTGCTGAGTGACCCATATGTAGTTTCGGACACCAAGCGTTTCATGGATCTTTCCAAAGAAGAGGCTTCTACTCGTGATACGGTAACAGCCTACCGTGAGTATAAACAAGTCCTTCAAAACATCGTTGACGCTGAAGAAATGATTAAGGAATCAGGCGGAGATGCGGACTTGGAAGAAATGGCCAAGCAAGAACTCAAAGATGCCAAGGCTGAAAAAGAAGAATACGAAGAAAAACTGAAAATCTTGCTCCTTCCAAAGGATCCAAACGATGACAAGAATATCATCCTTGAAATCCGTGGCGCTGCTGGTGGAGACGAAGCAGCACTTTTCGCTGGAGATTTGCTAACCATGTACCAAAAGTATGCTGAAGCTCAAGGATGGCGCTTTGAAGTCATGGAGGCTTCTATGAATGGTGTCGGTGGTTTCAAAGAAGTGGTTGCTATGGTTTCTGGTCAGTCTGTATACTCTAAACTCAAGTATGAATCTGGTGCCCACCGTGTGCAACGTGTCCCTGTGACAGAAAGCCAAGGTCGTGTACATACATCAACTGCGACAGTTCTTGTCATGCCTGAAGTGGAAGAAGTTGAATATGATATTGATCCAAAAGACCTTCGTGTTGATATCTACCACGCCTCAGGTGCTGGTGGACAGAACGTCAATAAGGTTGCGACTGCCGTTCGTATCGTTCACTTGCCAACCAATATCAAGGTTGAGATGCAGGAAGAACGTACCCAGCAGAAGAACCGTGAGAAGGCTATGAAGATCATCCGTGCGCGTGTTGCTGACCACTTCGCACAAATTGCACAAGATGAACAAGACGCTGAGCGTAAGTCAACAATCGGTACTGGTGACCGTTCAGAACGAATCCGTACTTATAACTTCCCACAAAACCGTGTCACAGACCACCGTATCGGCTTAACTCTCCAAAAACTAGATACCATTTTGTCTGGTAAATTGGATGAAGTTGTGGATGCCTTGGTTCTCTATGACCAAACACAAAAATTAGAAGAATTAAACAAATAATGAAATTAGCTCAATTATTTTCAGATTTTGAAGAAGAGTTGATAAGACAAGGAGAGGAAGCTGAAAGCCTCTCTTTTGTCTATCGTAGCCTGAAAAATCTATCTTTTACGGACTTTGTCTTTGCTCTTCAGCAGGAAGTGACGGAAGAGGAAGAAGTATTTGTAAAAGAAATTTTCCAACAGTTAGTAGCTCATAAACCGGCACAGTATATCATTGGACAGGCAGATTTTTATGGAATGCAGTTAACAGTTGATGAGCGGGTTTTGATTCCCCGTCCAGAAACAGAGGAGTTGGTGGAGCTTATCCTGGCTGAAAATCCTGAGACGAATCTTTCAGTTCTGGATATTGGAACAGGTAGTGGAGCTATTGCTCTCGCTCTAGCAAAAAATAGACCAGATTGGTCAGTGACAGCAGCAGATATTTCCCAAGATGCTTTAGATGTAACTAGCGAAAATGCTAAAAATCAAAATCTTCAAATATTTTTAAAAAAATCTGACTGTTTTACAGAAATTTCTGAAAAATATGATATAATTGTTTCCAATCCACCCTATATCTCTCGTGAAGATGAGTCAGAGGTCGGCTTGAATGTCTTGCATTCGGAGCCTCATCTAGCTCTCTTTGCAGACGAGGATGGCCTAGCTATTTACCGTAGAATCGCGGAAGATGCAAAAGACTATCTCAAAGATGGTGGTAAGATTTACCTTGAAATTGGATACAAGCAAGGTCAAAGTGTTCCTGAACTTTTTAGGAAACATCTTACTGAAAAGCGAGTACGAACACTCAAGGACCAATTTGGTCAAGATAGGATGGTCGTGGTTGATGATGGACAGGATTAAACAAGAGTTGGTAAATGGTGGAGCTGTCGTTTTACCTACAGAGACAGTTTACGGTCTTTTTGCCAAGGCTCTAGACGAAAAAGCAGTTGATCATGTTTACCAACTTAAACGTCGTCCAAGAGACAAGGCGCTTAACCTCAATATCTCCTCTCTAGAGGATATCTTGTACTTTTCAAAGAATCAGCCAACTTATCTTCAAAAACTTGTAGAGACCTTTTTACCAGGTCCCTTGACCATTATCCTTGAAGCCAATGACCGAGTTCCCTATTGGGTCAATTCTGGCCTCGCGACTGTTGGATTTCGGATGCCCAGTCACCCTATCACACTGGATTTAATTCGAGTGACGGGGCCCTTGATTGGACCGTCTGCCAATATTTCAGGTCAAGCAAGTGGAGTAACCTTTGAACAAATTCTAGAGGATTTTGACCAAGAGGTTCTGGGTCTAGAAGACGATGCTTTTCTAACTGGACAGGATTCAACTATTTTGGACTTGTCTGGAGACAAGGTGAAAATCTTACGCCAAGGGGCGATTAAGCGAGAAGATATTCTTGCTCGGTTGCCAGAGATTTCTTTTGAGGAGGCATGAAATGCTAAGAGATTTAAGAGAAACTGATGTGAAAGCCATTTGTGAAATTAACCAAGAGGCTTTGGGCTATTCTTTTAGTCCAGAGGAGACAGCTAGTCAACTAGCTAGATTATCTCAGGATTCCCATCATTTCTTACTTGCTTATGAGGATGAAGCTAGTCATGCCTTGCTTGGATATGTCCACGCTGAGGTCTATGAATCACTTTATTCTAAAGCAGGATTTAATATTTTAGCTTTAGCAGTTTCACCTCAAGCGCAAGGTCAAGGTATTGGTAAAAGCTTATTACAAGGGTTGGAGCAAGAAGCAAAAAGACGTGGTTATGGGTTTATCCGCTTAAACTCTGCCGATCATCGTCTGGGTGCTCATGCATTTTATGAAAAAGTTGGTTATACTTGTGATAAAGTGCAGAAACGGTTTATTCGCATCTTTTAGTTTATTTTCTTATTGTAAAACCAAGCTGAAGGACCAGTCACACTATAAAGGAGAAGACCTATGATTTTTGACAAAGATGATTTTAAAGCATATGATGCTGATCTCTGGAATGCTATTGCCAAAGAAGAAGAACGACAACAAAACAACATTGAGTTGATTGCTTCGGAAAACGTAGTTTCCAAGGCTGTCATGGCAGCTCAAGGGTCTATCTTGACGAATAAATACGCCGAAGGTTACCCAGGACGCCGTTATTATGGTGGAACAGATGTAGTAGACGTGGTAGAATCTCTAGCCATTGAACGTGCAAAAGAAATTTTCGGCGCTAAATTCGCTAATGTCCAACCTCACTCAGGAAGCCAAGCCAACTGTGCGGCTTACATGGCCTTGATTGAGCCAGGTGATACCGTTATGGGGATGGATTTGGCAGCAGGTGGACATTTGACCCACGGAGCTCCAGTTAGCTTCTCAGGTCAAACCTACAACTTTGTTTCTTACAGTGTTGACCCTGAAACGGAACTCTTGGATTTTGATGCTATCTTGAAACAAGCCCAAGAAGTAAAACCAAAATTGATTGTAGCAGGTGCTTCAGCCTATTCTCAAATTATTGACTTTTCAAAATTCCGTGAAATTGCGGACTCTGTTGGGGCTAAACTAATGGTAGATATGGCTCATATCGCTGGTTTGGTTGCAGCTGGTCTTCACCCAAGCCCAGTGCCATACGCTCATATCACTACAACAACGACCCACAAAACCCTTCGTGGACCACGTGGTGGTTTGATTTTGACCAATGATGAAGATCTAGCTAAGAAGATCAATTCAGCTATTTTCCCAGGTATTCAAGGTGGTCCTTTAGAGCACGTTGTGGCGGCTAAAGTTGTTTCCTTTAAAGAAGTTTTGGATCCAGCCTTCAAGGAATACGCTGCCAATGTTATCAAGAACAGCAAGGCTATGGCAGATGTCTTCTTGCAAGACCCTGATTTCCGTATTATTTCTGGTGGGACTGAAAACCATCTCTTCCTAGTGGATGTGACTAAGGTTGTAGAAAACGGAAAAGTTGCTCAAAACTTGCTGGATGAAGTCAATATTACCCTAAATAAAAACTCAATCCCTTACGAAACCTTATCACCATTCAAGACAAGTGGGATTCGTATCGGATCTGCAGCCATTACTGCACGTGGATTTGGTGAAGAAGAAAGTCGCAAAGTGGCTGAACTCATCATTAAAACCCTTAAGAATGCAGAAAATGAAGCTGTCTTAGAAGAAGTGAGAAGTGCAGTCAAAGAATTGACAGATGCCTTCCCATTATACGAGGACTAAAACTTTTATGGACATTTATATTAAGAAAGCCATTATTCACCAGTTCAGTCCGGATGATACCGAGCTGTTCCTGGCGGATAAGTTTCTCAATATTACTCCAAAAATCGAAGAATACCTGCGGAAAAAAATTGAACGTGTGTATTCAGATGAAGCCAAGACTGGGATTTTCGAAGAAGAAAATCCCTTCTTCAATCACATCACAGACGATTTGTTGGAGACATCAGTAACACTGGCTAATCTCTGGAAAGAAGAGTTCAGTATTTCTGAAAATCTCAAGACCAATGACTTGATTTTTGTGCAATTTTCTAAAGAAGGTGTGGAACATTTCGCTTTCTTGCGAATTGCCCTGCGTGAGACCTTGACTCACCTCGGAGGAGAAGTTGATAATCCAATCAAGCTGACTCAGAATAACCTGCCTGGATTTGGAACAGGGGCTGATGAGGCCTTGGTGGTTAATCTTCAGAGCCGCAAGTACCATCTGATTGAAAAACGAATCAAGTACAACGGGACTTTTTTGAACTATTTTTCAGAAAATCTTCTTGCTGTCGCTCCTAAGATTTCTCCTAAGAAATCTATCAAGGAATTGGAAAAAACAGCCCAAAGAATTGCTGAAACCTTTAATACAGACGATTTTCAATTTCAATCCAAGGTCAAATCAGCGATTTTCAACAACCTAGAAGAAAGCAATGAATTGTCACCTGAAAAATTGGCTAACGACCTTTTTGATAATAATCTGACGGCTCGTTTGAGCTTTATTGACCAAGTCAAGGAAGCAGTACCAGAACCTGTTCAATTTGAAGAAATTGATGCCAGTCGCCAATTAAAGAAATTTGAAAACCAAAAACTCTCCTTGTCAAATGGAATTGAGCTCATCGTTCCCAATAACGTCTATCAAGACGCCGAGTCTGTTGAGTTTATCCAAAATGACAATGGAACCTACTCTATCTTAATCAAAAATATCGAGGATATCCAAAGTAAATAATGTTTAAACGAATTCGAAGAGTGCTTGTACTAGCAGTCTTCCTTTTTGCTGGCTATAAAGCTTACCGCGTTCACCAAGATGTCAATCAAGTCATGACCTATCAACCCATGGTGCGAGAAATCTTGAGTGAAAAAGACACCCCAGCAAACGAAGAGCTTGTGCTCGCTATGATTTATACTGAAACAAAAGGAAAAGAAGGCGATGTTATGCAGTCTAGTGAGTCTGCAAGTGGTTCAACCAACACCATAAATGATAATGTGTCTAGCATTCGACAAGGTGTTCAAACTCTGACAGACAATCTCTATCTGGCCCAGAAGAAGGATGTAGATGTCTGGACAGCTGTTCAAGCCTATAATTTTGGACCTGCCTATATCGATTTTATCGCCCAAAATGGCAAGGAAAACACCTTGGCTCTGGCCAAACAGTACTCTCGTGAGACTGTTGCTCCCTTGCTTGGCAATACCACTGGAAAGACTTATAGTTATATTCACCCCATTTCTATTTTCCATGGAGCCGAACTCTATGTAAATGGAGGAAATTATTACTATTCTAGACAGGTGCAACTCAACCTTTACATCATCAAATGTTTCACTCTCTTTTCGACATCTGGCTAGTCCAGGTGTTTTTGTTATAAGTTTTCTTTAAGATAGATATATTACTCTAGAAAGGTAAAGGAGGGAATTCCCTATGAGAAAGAAACTCTTTCTGACTAGTGCTGCTGTCTTGTGGGCAGTAACAGCTATGAATAGTGCCCATGCAGCAACAGATGTTCAAAAAGTCATCGATGAAACCTATGTTCAACCTGAATATGTCCTAGGTTCTTCATTGTCTGAAGATCAAAAAAATCAAACTCTAAAAAAACTAGGCTACAATGCCTCAACAGACACCAAAGAACTCAAGACCATGACACCTGATGTCTATTCTAAAATCATGAATGTGGCCAATGACTCTAGTTTACAGTTGTATTCATCAGCCAAGATTCAAAAACTAGGTGACAAGTCGCCACTTGAGGTCAAGATTGAAACACCAGAAAACATCACTAAGGTGACTCAGGATATGTACCGAAATGCAGCTGTAACTTTGGGTGTGGAACACGCCAAAATCACTGTAGCAGCACCTATTCCCGTTACAGGAGAAAGTGCTTTGGCAGGGATTTACTATTCGCTAGAAGCTAATGGAGCCAAGGTGCCACAAGCCAACAAAGATTTGGCCCAAGAAGAGTTGAAGGCTTTGTCCGATATCAATGCTGAAAACAAGGACAAATCAGGCTATGATGCTAATAAATTAAACGTTGCCCTAGCCGATATCAAATCAGGAATCGCCAAAGCTAAAGAAAGTAAGGGAAATCTGACGGAGGAAGATGTCCGTAAAATCGTTGAAGATACCTTGAAAAATTACAAACTCGATCAGGTTATAACAGGAAATCAGATCAATATGATCATCAATTTTGCTTTGAATCTCTCAAAGAGTGATATACTCAGCAATGCAGACTTCACTAAAACCCTAAATGACCTGAAACAAAGCATCGTATCACAAGCTGGCGACAGTTTTAAAAATATCAACCTTAACTTTGATGCTGATAAGGCGATAGAGGACGGCGGGAACTTCTTAAGCTCCCTCTGGCAAGCCATTGTCAACTTCTTCAAGAGTTTTGGTTCTTAAGCCGTTACAAAAAGGTAGTCAGATTTTTTCAGGAAAATGTTTTATAAATATTCACAATTCTCCTATATTTATGGTAAAATAGAATCATCATTTTATTTTGGAGTCAAAGATGAATATATTTAGAACAAAGAATGTAAGTTTGGATAAAACGGAGATGCACAGGCATTTGAAGTTATGGGATTTGATTTTGCTGGGTATCGGAGCCATGGTAGGGACAGGTGTCTTTACAATTACAGGTACTGCAGCTGCAACGCTTGCTGGTCCAGCCCTAGTGATTTCAATCGTCATTTCTGCCTTGTGTGTGGGATTATCAGCCCTCTTTTTTGCAGAATTTGCTTCACGAGTACCTGCTACAGGTGGTGCCTACAGTTATCTCTATGCTATTTTAGGAGAATTCCCAGCCTGGTTGGCTGGCTGGTTAACCATGATGGAGTTCATGACAGCCATATCTGGTGTGGCTTCGGGTTGGGCAGCTTATTTTAAAGGCTTGCTCTCTCAATACGGGATAGCCCTTCCTCAGGCTTTAAATGGTACCTTTAATCCTCAAGCAGGGACATTTGTTGATTTATTGCCTATTCTTGTCTTGGTCTTGGTGACCTCACTTGTTTTACTAAATGCCAAGGCTGCTTTACGCTTTAATTCTATTCTAGTTATTTTGAAATTTTCCGCTTTAGCTCTCTTTATTTTAGTAGGAATTTGGCATATCAAACTTGATAATTGGAGTAATTTTGCTCCCTATGGTTTTGGACAAATCTATGGTGCCAGTACTGGTATTATGGCTGGTGCATCCTTGATGTTCTTTGGTTTTTTGGGCTTTGAATCCATCTCTATGGCTGTAGATGAGGTCAAGACTCCTCAAAAAAATATTCCTAGAGGGATTGTCTTATCGCTTTCTATCGTAACTATTCTTTATGCCTTGGTGACGCTTGTCTTGACTGGTGTGGTTCACTATAGTCATCTAAATGTCGATGATGCCGTTGCCTTTGCTCTTCGTAGTGTTGGGATTAGTTGGGCAGCTAATTATGTGTCATTAGTGGCTATCTTGACCTTGATTACTGTTTGTATCTCGATGACCTATGCCCTCTCGCGTATGATTTACAGTTTAGCGCGTGACGGCTTGATGCCTGCTGCCTTTAAAGAACTGACCAAAACAAGCAAGGTACCAAAAAATGCTACTATCTTGACAGGTCTAGCTTCAGCAGTAGCAGCAGGAATGTTCCCTCTTGCTAGTATCGCAGCCTTCTTAAATATTTGTACCTTGTCCTACTTAATCATGCTGGCTTACGGCTTGATTCGCTTACGGAAAGAAAAAGGAATGCCCAAAGCTGGAGAATTTAAAACACCACTGGTACCCTTATTACCAATTTTATCAATCATCATTTGTCTATCCTTTATGTTGCAGTATAATATGGAAACTTGGATTGCTTTCCTAGTTGCTTTGTTGATAGGAAGTATTATTTACTTCACTTATGGTTATAAGCATTCTACCATAGAAGAATAAAGTTAGAATCTGTTGAGTTGTTGAAACTCAGCAGATTTTTATATGTGAAAGAAATTTCAATTTTTTTCTAAAAATAGCTTGACAGATTAAATTTTTAGGAGTAGAATGTTTACCAGTTAATTAAATAGTTAAGGGGTTATCCATGAAGAAAAAAAGTTTATTTTTAGTATTGTTAAGTATCTTTCTTTTGTGTTTAGGTGCTTGTGGTCAAAAGGAAAGCCAGACAGGGAAAGGGATGAAAATTGTGACCAGTTTTTATCCTATCTACGCTATGGTCAAGGAAGTATCTGGTGACTTGAATGATGTTCGGATGATTCAGTCAAGTAGCGGGATTCACTCCTTTGAACCTTCAGCAAATGACATCGCAGCCATCTATGATGCAGATGTCTTTGTTTACCATTCTCATACGCTAGAATCTTGGGCAGGAAGTTTAGATCCCAATCTAAAAAAATCTAAAGTTAAGGTTTTAGAGGCTTCAGAGGGAATGACTTTAGACCGCGTCCCAGGGCTAGAAGATGTGGAAGCAGGGGATGGAGTTGATGAAAAAACGCTCTATGATCCTCATACATGGCTAGATCCTGAAAAAGCTGGCGAAGAAGCTCAGATTATCGCTGATAAACTTTCAGAGGTGGATAGTGAGCATAAAGAAACTTACCAGAAAAATGCGCAAGCCTTTATCAAAAAAGCTCAAGAATTGACTAAGAAATTCCAGCCTAAATTTGAAAAAGCGACTCAGAAAACATTTGTAACACAACATACAGCCTTTTCTTATCTAGCGAAGAGATTTGGACTTAATCAGCTTGGTATTGCAGGCATCTCTCCTGAACAAGAACCAAGTCCACGACAACTAACAGAAATTCAGGAATTTGTTAAAACCTATAAGGTTAAAACGATTTTTACAGAAAGTAATGCTTCTTCAAAAGTAGCTGAAACTCTTGTCAAATCAACAGGTGTGGGTCTTAAAACTCTGAATCCTTTAGAGGCAGACCCACAAAATGACAAGACCTATTTAGAAAATCTGGAAGAAAATATGAGTGTTCTAGCAGAAGAATTAAAGTGAGGAAAGAATGAAAATCAATAAAAAATATGTAGCAGGTTCAGTGGCAGTTCTTGCCTTAAGTGTTTGTTCCTATGAGCTTGGTCGTTATCAAGCTGGTCAAGTTAAGAAAGATTCTAATCGAGTTGCTTATATAGATGGTGACCAGGCTAGTCAAAAGGCAGAAAATTTGACACCAGATGAAGTCAGTAAGAGAGAGGGAATCAACGCCGAACAAATCGTCATCAAGATTACGGATCAAGGTTATGTGACCTCTCATGGAGACCATTATCATTACTATAATGGCAAGGTTCCTTATGATGCTATCATCAGTGAAGAATTGCTGATGAAAGATCCGAATTATCAGTTGAAGGATTCAGACATTGTCAATGAAATCAAGGGTGGCTATGTGATTAAGGTAGACGGGAAATACTATGTTTACCTTAAAGATGCGGCTCATGCGGACAATATTCGTACAAAAGAAGAGATTAAACGTCAGAAGCAGGAACATAGTCATAATCATAATGCAAGCACAGATAATGCTGTTGCTGCAGCCAGAGCGCAGGGACGCTATACAACGGATGATGGTTATATCTTTAATGCCTCTGATATCATTGAGGACACGGGTGATGCTTATATCGTTCCTCATGGCAATCACTTCCACTATATTCCGAAGAGTGATTTGTCTGCCAGTGAATTAGCTGCTGCCCAAGCCTTCTTATCTGGAAAAGGTGGCCAATTAAGTACGGTTGAATATCGTTCAAGTAGAGCTGAAACAAGATCTAGTGTGAGAACGAGTCAATCTGAGACACCTCAAAATCTTGCAACAGATTCTGAAAATCAAAGTGAGGATTTAGCTAGTCTTCTTCAAGAATTGTACGCTTTGCCACTTAGCCAACGTCATGTGGAGTCTGATGGATTAGTATTTGACCCAGCACAGATTACAAAACGTACTGCCAATGGTGTGGCAGTGCCTCACGGGGATCATTTCCATTTCATTCCTTATTCGCAAATGTCTGCCTTGGAAGAAAAATTGGCTCGAAATCTACCAATTGGTGGTCAACCAGTTCAAAGTCATACCGATAATCCGAAACCAAGCAGTTCTGAGAAACTAAGTTCAACCATTAAACCAAACTTTAATCTCAATACGCCGGCACTGAATAGAGCAACTGGAGGCGCCTATACAACGGATGATGGGTATGTCTTTAGTCCGTCAGATGTGATTGAAGATACAGGAGACGCTTTTATTGTACCGCACGGCAACCATTTCCACTATATACCAAAAGGTGCTTTGTCTGCAGGGGAATTAGCTGCAGCCCAAGCCTATTGGAATGGTAAACAGGGCTCACATTCTGCTACAAGTTCAAGTAAACCAAGTAGTGATAATGCTAAACCTGCCCAACCAAGTTTGCCAGAGACTCCAAACATGACTGTCACCCCAACATACCATCAAAATCAAGGGGAAGATATCCCAACACTTTTAAGTGAATTGTATGCTAAACCTTTATCAGAACGCCATGTGGAATCGGATGGACTAGTCTTTGATCCGGCACAAATCATCAAGCGTACAGCTAACGGTGTCGCAGTGCCTCACGGAGACCACTATCATTTTATCCCTTATTCACAAATGTCACCGCTGGAAGAAAAATTGGCTCGTATGATAGCTGTTAAGGGACAAAATGGCAGTGTCTTGCCAAGTGTTACTCCTCTGAAGCCAGTCCCTACTACCAAACCTCTAGCACCAGTGGAAAATAAACCGACTGAATTTGCTGTCAACCAGGTTGTTAGAAAAGTTGGCGACGGATATATTGTCGAGGACAAGGGAGTCAGTCGTTATGTTCTAGCTAAAGAGCTGACTAAGGCTAAGATTGACGCTATTGAAAATCTCTTGTCTAAGAAAACTCAAGAGACGCATGCTCTAGTTGCGAAGAAAGAAAATGTCGCTCCTCGTGACCAAGAATTTTATGATAAAGCATATAATTTATTGGCCGAGGCTCATAAAGCCTTGTCTGAAAATAAGGGTCGTACTTCTGATTTCCAAGCCTTAGACAAATTAGCAGAACGCTTGAATGATGAATCTTCTAATAAAGGAAAATTAGTAGATGATTTATTGGCATTCCTAGCACCAATTACTCATCCAGAACGTCTTGGTAAGCCAAATTCTCAAATTGAATATACCGAAAACGAAGTCCGTATTGCACAATTAGCTGATAAGTATACAACCTCAGATGGCTACATTTTTGACGAACATGATATTATCAGTGATGAAGGAGATGCTTATGTAACGCCTCATATGGGCCATAGTCACTGGATTGGAAAAGACAGTCTTTCTGATAAGGAAAAAGCAGCTGCTCAATCTTATACTAAAGAAAAAGGTATCCTACCTCCGTCTCCAGATGCAGACGCTCAAGCAAATCCAACTGGAGATAGTGCAGCGGCCATTTACAATCGTGTGAAAGGTGAGAAACGAATTCCACTCGTTCGACTTCCATACATGGTAGAGCATACAGTTGAGATAAAAAATGGTAATTTAATCATTCCTCATAAGGATCATTACCACAACATTAAATTTGCTTGGTTTGATGATCACTCATACAAAGCTCCAAACGGTTATACCTTGGAAGATTTATTTGCGACGATTAAGTACTATGTTGAACATCCTGATGAACGTCCACATTCTAATGATGGATGGGGTAATGCCAGCGAGCATGTCTTAGGTAAGAAAGACCACAGTGAAGATCCAAATAAGAACTTCAAAGCAGATGAAGAGCCAGTAGAGGAAACACCTGTTGAACCAGAAGTCCCTCAAGTAGAGACTGAAAAAGTAGAAGCCAAGCTCAAAGAAGCAGAAGCTTTACTTGCTAAAGTAACAGATGCTAGTTTGAAAGCCAATGCAACGGAAACTCTAGCTGGTTTACGAAATAACCTGAGTCTCCAAACCATGGATAATAATGGTATCATGGCAGAAGCAGAGAAACTACTTGCTTTGTTAAAAGGTAGTGAGTCAGTTACGACGAAACCAGAAGCATAAGTTTATCCTATTAAATCAAAATGATGTAAGAGTCAGTAGCAATACTGGCTTTTATTTGTCTCGCTCCGTAAGGTTCAGGCTAAATAAACCACCTGATTTTTTTGGGGGCTCTGGCTTCATTTAGGAGAAATCAATCTACATCCAAGGTTAGTAACTTAACCATAGGTCTTCCTTTGTTAGAGAAGATGATGGTAAAAGGGGAGGGACTAATTGATTTTACAGTCTAGGATGTTTTGATGACAATTCATGATTTGAAGAGGATATTTGGAAAAGATATGCTATACTAAATTTGTCAATGTTGCAACTAGACAAGCATAAAAAAACTAGCTTAAAATAGTTTTTTTGTAAGTAGGTATGAGTATCAGATTACTTAACTAATCTAAACAATAACGGAGGAAATATATCATGATTTGAATGACAAAAAATATAAATCTAACAAATGAAGAATTAGAGCTGATACAAGGTGGAGCAGATCCCTATGGAAAAGAACCTAATGGTTATTTTCCTTGGCAAATAGAGACGGTATTAACTATGCCGGTTCATGGATTTTGTCCCAGCGGCACCTATGATTTAGGATATATTGGAGGAGGCAATCATCTTTGCAAAGGAAGTCCTGCGAGATTTTAAGTAAAATTTATTAGGAATATGGAGAAAAAGAGGAGAAAACAGAGAATTTAATATGAAAAAACGGATTATTCAAATTTTACTAGCATTGTCCTTAATTTTTTACAAATCAACTTGGTTTTGGGGAATTTTCAATCACCTCGCAAAGCCTTATCTACCAGCAAGTCGTGAATTTTTTCAGATTCTGCTTTGGATGGAGAGTGGAGGTCTTTTATTAGCGGTCATCTATCTATTAGTTTTTGCAGGAAAGAAGACTTTTCATTTCAAGTGGCAGTTGAGGTACTTTATCTACCTTTTACTGGGCTACATCATTTTGTATATGTCGGACTTCCTCTTGTCTTATTTCATACCCTCGTCTTCAAATCAAATTTCTTTGAATGAAACGGTAGAAATGATGGGGAGACAGGAGTACCCTTATTTCTTGCTCATAGTTTGCTTCATCGGCCCTATTGCTGAGGAGTTGATTTATCGCGGTGTGCTTATGACAACCTTTTTCAAAAACTCGCCTTGGTACGGAGATGTCTTGCTTTCTGCTATTATTTTCGGTTATATTCATATCAATTTTGCTTTAACTCCTCTTGCTTTTTTCATTTATGCTAGTGGAGGTCTTATTTTGGCTATATTATATCGTATGACAAAAACTCTCTACTATCCAATACTAGTTCATATTTTCATCAATATCACTGCCTTCTGGAATGTGTGGTTACTCCTATTTTCAGGAAATTAGCTTACTAAAACAATGTCGGAATTTTCCGGCATTTTCTTTTCAACGGATGAACAAGAACTGATTATTTTCAGACTTGGCTGGCTAATCATGGTATAATATAGGGTAATGAAAAATTCCAACGAGGCAGAGATGAAATTACTTTATACTGATATTCGGACTTCTTTGACAGAAATCCTAACCAGAGAGGCGGAGGAGTTAGTTGCTGCGGGCAAGCGGGTCTTCTACATCGCCCCCAACTCTCTTTCTTTTGAAAAGGAACGCGCCGTGCTGGAATGCTTGTCCCAGCAGGCTTCTTTTGCGATTACTGTTACGCGCTTTGCTCAAATGGCTCGTTACCTAGTCTTGAATGACTTGCCTGCCAAGACCAGTCTTGATGATATTGGTCTTGGGATGGCTTTTTATAAGTGTCTTGCGGCACTCGATCCCAAGGATTTACGTGTTTATGGTGCGATTAAGCAGGATCCTCAGTTTATCCAGCAGTTGATTGAATTGTACCACGAGATGACCAAAGCTCAGATGACTTTTTTGGACTTGGAAAGTTTGACGGATGAGGACAAGAGGGCCGATTTAGTATTGATTTTTGAGAAGGTAACGGCTTACCTCAATCAAGGTCAGTTGGCTCAGGGAAGTCAGTTGTCCCACTTGATTGAGGCTATTGAGAATAACAAAGTTAGTAGTGATTTTACTCAAATCGCCTTGGTTATTGATGGATTTACCCGTTTTTCTGCCGAAGAAGAGCGGATTGTGGACTTACTTCATGGCAAGGGTGTTGAGATTGTCATTGGAGCCTATGCTAGTAAGAAAGCCTATACTAGCCCTTTTAGCGAGGGCAATCTCTACCAAGCCAGTGTGGAGTTTCTCCATCATCTAGCTTCTAAATACCAAACACCTGCCCAGGATTGTTCTCAAACTCATGAGAAGATGGATAGCTTTGACAAGGCCTCTCGTTTGCTGGAGTCTTCTTATGACTTTTCAGAATTAACATTGGATGTCGATGAGAAAGACCGTGAAAACTTACAAATCTGGTCTTGCTTGACGCAAAAAGAAGAGTTGGAATTGGTTGCACGTAGCATTCGTCAGAAATTGCACGAGAACTCAAATCTGAGTTACAAGCATTTTCGTATTCTCTTGGGGGATGTAGCGTCTTATCAATTATCTCTAAAAACGATTTTTGACCAGTACCAGATTCCTTTCTATCTTGGTAGAAGCGAGTCCATGGCGCACCACCCTTTGACGCAGTTTGTTGAGTCTATTTTAGCTTTGAAACGCTATCGTTTCCGTCAGGAGGATTTGATCAACCTTCTTAGAACGGGTTTGTATACCGACCTTAGTCAAGCTGATATTGATGCTTTTGAGCAATATATCCGCTACCTTGGTATCAATGGCTTGCCAGCCTTTCAGCAAACCTTTACCAAATCCCACCATGGAAAATTTGATTTTGAACGTTTAAATGCTCTTCGTCTGCGTATTTTAACACCTCTTGAAACTCTGTTTGCCAGTCGAAAACAGAAGGCTGAAAATCTCTTGCAAAAGTGGAACTCTTTTCTAAAAGAAGGATTAGTGACCAAGCAACTGCAAGATTTGACAGCCACTATGGAAGCTATAGAACAGGAAAGACAGACTGAAGTTTGGAAGGCTTTCTGTCATGTTTTAGAACAATTTTCAACCGTTTTTGCTGGTTCACAGGTTAGTTTAGAGGACTTTCTAGCCTTGCTCCATTCTGGGATGAGTCTATCTCAGTATCGCACCATTCCAGCAACAGTGGACACTGTTCTGGTGCAGAGTTACGATTTGATTGCGCTTTTGACAGCTGACTTTGTCTATGCCATTGGTCTGACTCAGGACAATTTACCAAAAATCGCGCAAAATACCAGTCTTTTGACTGATGAAGAAAGACAAAGCTTAAACCAAGCAACCGAAGAAGGCGTTCAATTGCTGATTGCCAGCAGTGAAAATCTCAAGAAAAATCGCTATACTATGCTTTCCTTGGTCAATTCTGCTCGTAAGCAGTTGGTCTTATCGGCTCCAAGCCTTTTTAACGAAAGTGAAAGCAAGGAATCAGCTTATCTTCAAGAGCTAGTTCATTTTGGATTTAGGCGAAAAGAGAAGAGGATGAATCACAAAGGGCTGTCTAAGGAAGATATGGGTTCCTATCACAGTCTTTTGTCCAGTCTGGTTGCCTATCACCAGCAGGGCGAGATGAGTGAGACTGAGCAAGATTTGACCTTTGTCAAGGTTCTGACGCGTGTGATGGGTAAAAAACTAGACCAGCAAGGTTTGGAAAATCCAGCCCTCCCAACCAGTAAGCCCTTGGCTAAGGACACCTTACAGGCTCTCTATCCTGCTGATCAGGAGTTTTACCTGTCTACCTCTGGTTTGACGGAGTTTTACCGGAACCAATACAGTTATTTCCTCCGTTATGTTCTAGGCTTGCAAGAGGAATTGCGCCTGCGTCCAGATGCTCGTAGTCATGGGAATTTCTTACACCGCATTTTTGAACGTGCCTTGCAGTTGCCTGACGAAGATTCCTTTGACCACCGTCTAGAACAAGCTATTCAAGAAACCAGTCAAGAACGCGAATTTGAAGCTATTTATCAAGAAAGTTTGGAAGCCCAGTTTACCAAGGAAGTTCTACTTGATGTTGCACGGACGACTGGCCACATTCTCCGACACAATCCAGCCATCGAAACCATCAAAGAGGAAGCGAATTTCGGTGGGAAAGAGCAGGCCTTTATTCAATTGGACAATGGTCGCAGTGTCTTTGTACGAGGTAAAGTTGACCGCATTGACCGATTGAAAGCTGATGGGGCGATAGGAGTGGTAGACTACAAATCCAGTCTGACTCAGTTCCAGTTTCCTCATTTCTTTAATGGGCTTAATTCCCAACTGCCAACCTATTTAGCTGCCCTTAAAAAGGAAGGGGAGCAGAACTTTTTTGGTGCCATGTACTTGGAAATGGCTGAGCCTGTCCAATCTCTGACGGTCGTTAAAAGTCTGGCAGGTGCAATAGTAGAAGCTAGCAAGTCAATGAAATACCAAGGCCTCTTTTTAGAAAAAGAAAGCAGTCATTTGGGCGAATTTTACAATAAAAACAAGGCCAATCAGCTGACGGATGAGGAATTCCAGCTCCTACTGGACTACAATGCCCATCTTTACAAGAAAGCGGCTGAGAAGATTTTAGAAGGCCAGTTCGCCATTAACCCTTATACTGAAAATGGCAGAAGTATTGCACCGTATGTTCAGCAACATCAAGCCATCACAGGATTTGAAGCCAATTACCACTTGGGCCAAGCCCGTTTTCTAGAAAAGTTGGACTTAACTGATGGCAAGCGTCTGGTCGGAGAAAAACTCAAGCAAGCTTGGTTTGAAAAAATAAGAGAGGAGTTGAATCGATGAAGCCCATTCCCTTTTTAACTGAGGAGGAAATTCAAAAACTGCAAGAAGCAGAAGCAAATTCGAGCAAGGAACAAAAGAAAACTGCCGAACAAATCGAAGCCATCTACACTTCTGGTCAAAATATCCTGGTTTCAGCGTCGGCTGGTTCTGGGAAGACCTTTGTCATGGCCGAGCGTATTCTAGACCAATTGGCGCGTGGTGTGGAAATCAGTCAACTCTTTATCTCCACCTTTACCGTTAAGGCTGCGACTGAACTCAAAGAACGCTTGGAGAAAAAAATCAGCCAGCAAATCCAAGAAAACAGCGATGTCGACCTCAAACAACACTTGGGTCGACAGTTGGCAGACCTACCCAACGCTGCCATCGGAACCATGGACTCTTTCACACAAAAATTCCTTGGCAAACATGGCTATCTGATTGATATTGCGCCTAATTTCAGGATTTTACAAAACCAGAGCGAGCAACTTCTTCTAAAAAATGAAGTCTTTCATGAGGTCTTTGAAGCCCATTACCAAGGTAAACAGAAAGAGACCTTTAGTCATTTGCTGAAAAACTTTGCAGGGCGTAGCAAGGACGAACGGGGTCTGCGCCAGCAAGTTTACAAAATCTATGACTTCCTCCAATCCACCAGCAATCCTCAAAAGTGGCTGAGTGAATATTTCCTCAAAGGCTTTGAGAAAGCTGATTTTACCAGTGAAAAAGAAAAACTGACTGAACAAATCCAGCAAGCCCTTTGGGATTTGGAAAGCTTTTTCCGTTATCATCTGGATAATGATGCCAAGGAGTTTCCAAAGGCTGCTTATTTAGAAAATGTTCAGTTAGTTCTGGATGAAATTGGCTCCTTAAATCAAGAGTCCGATAGTCAGGCTTATCAAGTAGTGCTTGCGCGTGTTGTCGCCATTTCGAAAGAGAAAAACGGTCGAGCTCTGACGAATGCCAGTCGTAAGGCTGATTTGAAGCCCCTGGCTGATGCCTACAACGAAGAAAGAAAGTCCCAGTTTGCTAAACTAGGACAACTGTCAGACCAGATAACCATTCTCGACTATCAAGAACGTTATCATGGAGATACCTGGGAACTAGCTAAGACTTGCCAAACCTTCATGAGTGATTTTGTGGAAGCTTATCGTGAACGTAAGCGTCAGGAAAACGCCTTTGAATTCGCTGATATCAGCCATTACACCATTGAGATTTTAGAGAATTTCCCGCAAGTTCGTGAGGCTTATCAGGAGCGCTTCCATGAAGTCATGGTCGATGAGTATCAGGATACCAACCATATTCAAGAACGGATGCTGGAATTGCTGTCTAATGGTCACAATCGCTTTATGGTGGGGGATATCAAGCAGTCCATCTACCGTTTCCGTCAGGCAGATCCGCAGATTTTCAATGAAAAGTTCCAACGCTATGTGCAAAATCCAAAAGAGGGCAAGCTGATTCTCCTCAAAGAAAATTTCCGTAGCAGTTCAGAAGTGCTGTCAGCAACCAATGATGTTTTTGAGCGTCTTATGGACCAAGAAGTCGGCGAAATCAACTATGATAACATGCACCAGCTTGTTTTTGCTAATACCAAACTGACTCCCAATCCAGACAACAAGGCAGAATTGCTCCTCTACGATAAGGACAACACAAATGAGGAAGAAGAGGGTCAGGCAGAAACGAAACTAACAGGAGAAATGCGCCTGGTTATCAAGGAGATTCTTAAACTCCATCAGGAACAAGGTGTTGCCTTTAAAGAAATTGCCCTTCTGACCTCCAGCCGCAGTCGTAATGACCAGATTCTTCTCGCCCTGTCTGAGTACGGAATTCCTGTCAAAACTGACGGAGAACAAAACAATTATCTCCAATCTCTAGAAGTGCAAGTCATGCTAGACACCCTTCGTGTCATTCACAATCCCCTACAAGACTATGCCTTGGTTGCCCTTATGAAGTCTCCAATGTTTGGCTTTGATGAGGACGAGTTGGCACGTTTGTCCCTTCAGAAAGCAGAGGATAAAGTCCATGAAAATCTCTATGAGAAACTGGTCAATGCTCAAAAACTGGCAAGCAGCCATAGAAACTTGATTCACACAGCTCTAGCTGAGAAACTAAAGCAATTCATGGATATATTGGCTTCTTGGCGCTTGTATGCCAAAACCCACTCCCTCTATGACTTGATTTGGAAGATTTACAACGACCGTTTTTACTACGATTATGTTGGGGCTTTGCCAAATGGGCCTGCTAGACAAGCTAATCTCTATGCCCTAGCACTGCGTGCTGATCAATTTGAAAAGAGCAACTTCAAAGGCTTGTCACGTTTTATTAGCATGATTGACAAGGTCCTAGAAGCCCAGCACGATTTGACAAGCGTGGCCGTCGCACCGCCAAAAGATGCAGTAGAGCTCATGACCATCCACAAGAGTAAAGGGCTGGAGTTTCCTTACGTCTTTATCCTCAATATGGATCAAGATTTCAACAAGCAAGACTCTATGTCAGAGGTCATTCTCAGCCGTAAAAATGGACTAGGTGTCAAATATATTGTCAAAATGGAGACAGGAGCAGCGGAAGATCACTATCCTAAAACCATCAAACTCTCCATTCCTAGCCTGACCTATAGGCAGAATGAAGAGGAATTACAGCTAGCAAGCTATTCAGAACAGATGCGTCTGCTGTATGTTGCTATGACAAGGGCTGAGAAAAAGCTCTATCTTGTCGGTAAAGGTTCTCGTGAAAAGTTGGAAGCCAAGGAATACCTAGCAGCTAAAAATGGAAAACTGAATAGCAATACTAGACTGCAAGCCAAGAATTTCCAAGATTGGATTTGGGCTATCAGTAAAGTATTTGCCAAGGATCATCTCAACTTTAGCTATCGTTTTGTTGGTGAAGATCAGCTGACTAGAGAAGCTATCAGAGAGTTGGAAAACAAGAGCCCTCTACAAGATAGATCTCAAGCAGATAACCGTCAGTCAGAAACCATCAAAGAAGCCCTGGAAATGCTGAAAGAGGTGGAAGTTTATAATACTCTTCACCGTGCAGCTATTGAACTTCCTAGTGTTCAAACCCCAAGTCAAATCAAGAAATTCTACGAACCAGTTATGGATATGGAAGGTGTTGAGATTGCAAGTCAAGCCCAGTCAGTAGACAAGAAAATCAGCTTTGATTTACCAGATTTTTCAACCAAAGAAAAGGTAACAGGAGCTGAGATTGGTAGTGCTACCCACGAACTCATGCAGAGAATTGACCTCAGCCAGCAACCAACCCTTGCTAGCCTGACAGAAACTCTTAAACAAGTTCAAACCAGCCCAGCTGTCAGAGACAAGATCAATCTTGCGAAAATTCTTGCATTCTTTGACACAGCACTCGGTCAGGAAATTCTCGCTAATACCAACCATCTTTATCGCGAGCAACCTTTCTCCATGCTCAAACGAGACCAAAAGAGTCAGGAAGACTTCGTTGTCCGTGGTATCCTTGATGGATATCTGCTTTACGAAGACAAAATCGTTCTGTTTGACTACAAGACAGACCGCTATGATGAACCAAGTCAACTCGTAGATCGCTATCGTGGTCAGTTAGCGCTATACGGAGAAGCTCTATCTCGAGCCTATTCGATTGAAAATATTGAGAAATACTTGATTTTACTCGGTAAAGACGAGGTTCAAGTTGTAAAAGTATAATCTAGAAAGGAGACCTCATGACACTTCCAGTTAGAAAATCCCTGCATGATGCGGTTTTACAGGCTTCAAAAGCTGATACTTGGGAACAAGCTACCAAGGAATGGAATGAAGTTTCCTTGATTTTTAACGGTATCGGCCGTAGCAATTGTGTCTGTGGAAATGCCATCAAGTACGCCTACGAACTCTTTAACGGTGTCACAGGCCAACGCCTCTTTCCGATTGGTAGCGACTGTGTTCGTCATTTTCATCGATTGTCCCTTGACCAGCAATTGGAAGAGGAAGAAAAATTGCTCAGAAAGGTTGAAAATCTGACCAGAAAAGCCCAGAAAAAGGAAAAAATCAAGGTTAATAAAAGTGACTTTGACGAGCGACTTCTAAAATGGCTCTGGGAAAAAGGTGTTTTCAAGCTTAATCGTGGAAATCAGTTCTCACCTGAGAAAGACTACCAGCTCTTCCTAGAAGTCTTTCAAGGAGGAAGTTGGACCAAGGCAGAACCCAAGAAGAAAGCTCGTATGGAGGAAGTTCTTGAAAAATGTATCAAACCCTTTTTACTTGGAAAGCCAGATGACCAACTCTACCTTGTCAAGCTAGGTAAGGAGAAAATTGACTACGAGCAAGAACTCCGTATCCAGGCAGAGAAGGAGCGCAAGAAGAGGGATAAAATCGCCAAGCAATATGCAGACAATCTAGTTCTAGCCATGGGCCCGGCAGAGCGTGCCTATCAAGATTACTTTGGCTTTACAGAGACCCTGACTCAAGAAGAACGCAAGTGGGAGAAAATACTTTTTGGTAAAAATAGAACAGAACGGGCTATCAAGGCCAAACAATACCAAAAAGAGCTGGAAAAAGATCAACGAATTGCCGGTCAAGATCCAATTGAAAGAAAGCAGAAGCAGACCTGGCTCCTCAATTCCTATTTTCGTGAGCTTCCTGAAGAAAAATCTAGATTTTTTAGGCTCTTATTAGAATATCGAAAGAGTGGAGAAGTGCCATTTTCAACCGAATATCTGTCAGACCATCTGCTCGACTTTTTCTATAGAATGAAAGCCTTTGAGTTTGAAATCGCACCAGAACAAGTTCGAGATTTTCTAAAAGAAAGCCTCCAGACAGACATTCTATCCTCAGCACAGGAAAGCTGGATAGAAGGAATCCTCATCAACTGTATTAAACCATTTTTAGAACGACTATTGATATGAGTAACACCTACCGTGGAAATGCCATGGTAGGTTACATTTTATCCAAAAAGAAAATAAGAAATCACAAACTCTGCTCCTTCGTATTTTATATATAAAACAAAGTATGAAAGCGTATCTCAATTTTAAGACTTTTTTGTAAATTAAGAGTATAATTAAGATGTACTGCCTTTTCTATATATAATATGCTAATATAATAAAGGTATTTGTAACATATATAAATTGTATTTCAAGGAGGAATAATGGAAAAGTATTTTGGTGAAAAACAGCAGCGTTTTTCATTTAGAAAATTATCAGTAGGACTTGTATCTGCAACGATTTCAAGTTTATTTTTTATGTCTGTATTAGGAAGTTCATCTGTGGATGCTCAAGAGACTAAAGGTGTTCACTATAAATATGTGACAGAGTCAGAGCTATCATCAGAAGAAAAGAATCAGCTCGTTTATGATATTCCGACATACGTGGAGAATGATGATGAGACTTATTATCTTGTTTATAAGTTAAATTCCCAAAATCAACTGGGAGAATTACCAAATACTGGAAGCAAGAATGAGATGCAAGCCCTAGTTGCTGGTGCTAGCTTAGCTGCTCTGGGAATTTTAATTTTTGCCGTTTCTAAGAAAAAAGTTAAGAATAAAACAGTATTACATTTAGTATTGGTTGCAGGAATAGGAAATGGTGTCCTAATTTCAGCTCAAGCTTTAGAAAATAATCTCTTACTGAATTACAATACGGACTATGAATTGACCTCTGGAGAAAAATTACCTCTTCCTAAGGACATTTCAGGTTACACATATATTGGATATATCAAAGAGGGGAAAACGACTTCTGATTCTGAAGTAAGTAATCAAAAGAGTTCAGTTGCCACTCCTACAAAACAACAAAAGGTGGATTATAATGTTACACCGAATTTTGTAGAGAATCCATCAACAGTACAAACTATTCAGGAACAAACACCTGTTTCTTCAACTAAGCCGACTGAAGTTCAAGTAGTTGAAAAACCTTTCTCTACTGAATTAATCAATCCAAGAAAAGAAAAGAAACAATCTTCAGATTCTCAAGAACAATTAGACGAACATAAGGGTCTAGAAACGAAGAAAGACAAGAAGGTTTCTCCAAAAGAAAAGACTGGGGTAAATACACTAAATCCACAGGATGAAGTTTTATCAGGTCAATTGAACAAACCTGAACTCTTATATCGTGAGGAAACTATAGAGACAAAAATAGATTTTCAAGAAGAAATTCAAGAAAATCCTGATTTAGCTGAAGGAACTGTAAGAGTAAAACAAGAAGGTAAATTAGGTAAAAAAGTTGAAGTCATCAGAATATTCTCTGTAAATAAGGAAGAGGTTTCACGAGAAATTGTTTCAACTTCAACGACTGCGCCTGTTACAAGAATAGTCGAAAAAGGTACTAAAAAAGCTCAAGTTATAAAGGAACAACCTGAGACTGGTGTAGAACATAAGGAAGTACAGTCTGGAGCTATTGTTGAACCCGCAATTCAGCCTGAACTACCAGCAGCTGTAATAACCGACAAAGGTGAGCCAGCAGTCCAACCAGAGTCGCCAGATACTGTGGTAAGTGATAAAGGAGAACCTGAACAGGTAGCACCGCTTCCAGAATATACAGGAGTTCAGGCTGGAGCGATAGTAGAACCAGAGAAGGTAGAAGCACCGAAGGAATACACAGGAGTGCAGGCCGGAGCAATAGTAGAACCAGAACAGGTAGCCACTCTACCAGAATATACAGGAGTACAAGCTGGTGCTATTGTTGAACCTGAAAAAGTTGAACCGGAATATGCTGGAGTACAAGCTGGCGCTGTAGTAGAACCAGAACAAGTGGCACCGCTTCCAGAATATACAGGACCACAAGCCGGAGCAATAGTAGAACCAGACCAGGTAGAGCCACCCAAAGAGTACTCAGGCGTACAAGCTGGGGCTATTGTTGAACCAGAACAGGTAGATCCACTTCCTGAATACACAGGAGTGCAAGCCGGAGCAATAGTAGAACCAGAACAAGTAGAACCATCAAAAGAATATACAGGTGTACAAGCTGGGGCTATTGTTGAACCAGAACAGGTAGATCCACTTCCTGAATACAAGGGGAATATTGAGCAACTAAAACCTGAAACTCCCGTTGAGAAGCCGAAAGAAACAGATCCAGAAAAAACAATAGAACTAAGAAGTGTTTCTGATGTGGAACTCTATAGTTATGAAGGCAATCAATCAAAACAACATACAAGCTTAGATAAAGTACCAGATAATAAATCTACTTATTTCATCAAAGTGAAGTCAGCTAAATATAAAGATGTAATGCTCCCAGTTTCAAACATTGAGGACACTACAAAAGACGGTAAAGCAGTCTATAAAATTACAGCTAGATTGGAACACTTGAAGCAATCTGTAGATAATCAATATCAAGACAATTTTACATATTATCTTCCAAAACTTGTTCAAAACGATAGCCCTATCTACACATCATTTAAAAAATTAGTAACTGATATGAATAGTAGACCTGATGGAACTTTCACTTTGGGTGCAACAATGAATGCTCGTGAGGTTGAGTTAGGTGAAAACCAAGAAAGTTACGTTACAAGTAAATTCACAGGAACACTAATTGGTAGTCATCAAGGTAAAAATTATGCTATCTTTAATTTGAAAAAGCCATTATTCAATACATTAAATAGAGCTACTGTTAAGGATCTCACCTTAAAAGATGTCAATATTTCTGGTAAGAATCATGTCGCATCAGTTGCTAAGGAAGCAACAAATTCTTCAACTTTAAATAATGTTCACGCAAATGGAATCATTGCTGGTGAGCTAGGTATCGGAGGACTTATTCAAAAAGTTGAAAATTCTACCGTAAGTAATAGTAGCTTCACTGGAAGAATAACAAATACCTTTGTTACAACCTCTCAGTATGCAATTGGTGGTCTAGTCGGTCAATTAACTGGTACGAATGCTAGGGTAGATCATTCTATTGCAACAGTAACTATTTCAAGTAATGCAGAACGTTCTAACCAAACCATTGGCGGAATTGCAGGTATCGTAGAAAATAATGCAACTGTAGCAAATAGTTATGCTGAAGGTGAAATAAATAATGCTAAACCATTCGCTAGAGTTGGTGGAGTTGCAGGTTCCCTATGGACGCAAGAAGGTGGAGCAGATGATAATACCGGCCACTTGAATAATGTTCTCAGCGATATGAATATTACAAATGGGAATGCGATTTCTGGATACCATTTTGATGGTATGAAGCAGACAAAGGTATACAGTAATATAGACAATAAGGTAGTTAATGTTCAAGCAGTTGGAGATGAGGTAATGTCAGTTGATTCCACTGTAGAACGTGGTACTGAGATTGAAAAAACAGCAGTTCAAGCCAAGAAAGATGAGATTACTAAAAAACACACTATAGCCGTGGAAGATTTCACAAATTCTGCTAAACAGGATGTAGATTATACCAAGGCAGCTCATTATCAGGAGACAAGAAAAGTTGCATATAAAAATATAGAAAAATTATTGCCTTTCTATAATAGAGACACCATTGTGAAATATGGAAATCAATTGTCAGCTGATCATAACCTGTTTAAGAAAGAATTGTTATCTGTTGTCGCTATGAAAAATGAGGAAGTGGTTTCAGATATTACTTCAGACAAGCACTCTATCAATCACTTACTACTACATTACAAAGATGGAACATCTGAGAAAGTAAGCTTAACCTACCATCGTGATTTTGCAAATCTGGCTGAGTATACTATTGGAACTACAGGTCTAGTATACACACCAAATACTTTCCTAAAAGATTATACGTCTATATTAAACAGAGTTAAAAATGACTTAAATACAGTGCAGTATAATCCAACTGCTCTTAAGAATTTGTTAGGAATTTCGGATAATGTTAAATTAACAGAACTCTATCTAGATGAGCAATTCACTAAGACAAAAGATCACTTAACTGAAACTCTTAAAAAATTACTTTCAGCTGATGCTGCTGTTTCTGGAAATAATAGTGCTATTGACAATTACATCGTTGATAAAATCAAGCGAAACAAAGAAGCCTTGATGCTAGGATTAACCTATCTAGAACGCTGGTATGATTTCAAATTTGATAAGGCTAGCGCAAAAGATTTGCTTATGTTCCATATGGATTTCTTTGGTAAGGGAAATACCTCTCCTCTTGATACGATTATTGAACTAGGTAAATCTGGCTACAACAATCTCTTGGCTAAAAATAATGTGGTTACTTACAATGCCTTGTTAACGAATAACTACGGTACAAAAGACCTGTTTAGTGCTTTAGAAGGCTACCGTAAAGCATTTGCACCTACTCAAACTAACAATGAATGGTTTAAATCACAGACAAAAGCCTTAATCGTTGAAGAAAAATCTAATATTCCAGAAGTGAAAGCCAAGCAAGAAAAAGCAGGAAGCAAGTATTCTATCGGTGTCTATGATCGCATCACTAGCGACAGCTGGAAATACCGTAACATGGTACTGCCTCTACTTACCTTGCCAGAAAGATCCGTATTTGTCATTTCAACCATATCTAGTCTAGGTTTTGGTTCTTATGATCGCTATCGTAATAAAGAACATCAAGCAAATGGTGATCTTAATAGCCTTGTTGAAAAGAGTGCGCGTGAAACTGCCAAACGTCAACGAGATCACTACGACTATTGGTATCGTATTCTAGATAAGGAAGGGCGTGAGAAGCTTTATCGAAATATCTTGCTTTATGATGCCTATAAATTTGGAACTGATAATACTGAAGGAAAGGCTACAGAAGTAGCAGATTTTGATAATCCAAATCCTGCAATGAAACATTTCTTTGGTCCTGTTGGAAATAAAGTTGGTCATAATGGACACGGTGCTTATGCTACCGGTGACGCCGTTTATTATATGGGTTATCGTATGTTGGATAAGGATGGAGCTATCACTTATACACATGAAATGACGCACGATTCAGATCAGGACATCTATCTTGGAGGCTATGGTCGAAGAAGTGGCTTGGGACCAGAGTTCTTTGCCAAAGGCTTATTACAAGCACCAGACCATCCAGATGATGCGACAATCACCATCAACTCGATCTTGAAACATTTAAAATCGGATAGTAAAGAAGGAGAACGATTACAAATACTCGATCCAACTACGAGATTTAAAAACTCTGATGATTTGAAGCAATATGTACACAATATGTTTGATGTCGTTTATATGTTGGAATATCTTGAAGGGAATTCAATTCTTAAATTGGATACGAATCAAAAACAACAACTTCTTAGAAAAGTTACAAATGAGTACCATCCTGATCCAGATGGAAATAAGGTCTATGCAACAAATGTAGTTAAAGATTTGGCATATGCAGAAGCTGAAAAATTACATTCATTTAATGATTTGATTGAGAATAATATTATTTCGTCTAGAGAATATACTTTAGGTAAATACGAAAGAAATGGCTACTTCACTATTAAATTATTTGCGCCGATTTATGCAGCATTAAGTAGTGATATAGGAACACCTGGCGACTTGATGGGACGTCGTATGGCCTATGAACTATTGGCTGCAAAAGGATTTAAAGATGGTATGGTGCCATATATCTCAAATCAATTTGAACCCGATGCTAGGGCAAATAATAAAACGATTACCTCATATGGTAAGACAAAAGGATTAGTAACAGATACATTAGTACTTCAAAAATTATTTAATGGACAATACAGAACTTGGAGTGATTTTAAAAAGGCTATGTATGCAGAGCGTCAAACTAAGTTTGGACAATTAAATACAGTGTCATTTAAAGATCCATCAACCCCTTGGTATAATCGAAAAACAAAAACTATTAAATCGATAAACGAATTAGAAAATTTAATGAGAAAAGCTGTATTGGAAGATTTAGATACACCTCATTGGGATAACTATAATCCAGAAACAGATAGTGCAGTTCATAAGTTGAAGAGAGCAATCTTTAAAGCTTATCTTGACCAAACCGATGATTTTAGAAGTTCAATTTTTGAGAATAAAAAATAGTGTTTACTGTTAGGAAATGAAATTAAAGAAGGTGATTACGCTTGTCATTATTTAAAAAAGAACGATTTTCGATCCGAAAAATCTGTGGGATTGTTGGTTCGGTGTTACTCGGAAGTGTCTTGGTTGCACCGTCAGTAATTCATGCTTCTACCTATCATTATGTTGAAAAAAACTCTCTTACAAAGGAAGAACAAAGCAAGATTCAGGCAGGAATTCCTACTGATAATGAAGCAAGTTATGCTCTTATTTATCAGCAGGAAGCTCTTCCTACAACAGGTTCATCGACTTCTGTGCTTACAGCTTTAGGTCTATTAGCTGTTGGTAGTTTAGTCCTTTTGGTTCATAAAAAGAAAAAAGTTAGTAGTTTGTTCTTAGTTACTACTATCGGACTGATTAGTCTTTCTAGTATGCAAGCTCTCGATATAAGCAATCCTTTGAAAGCTCCAAGTAATGAAGGAGTAGTTCAAATTGCTGGATATCGTTATATTGGATACTTATCCCTTGATGATGATGCAATTTCAGAAATTCAACATAAGGATGAGGGGACAAAGAATGTTCCAGTATCTGAAACTCAGGTAAGTATCCCTAATGAAGCGCCTAAAGCTGAGAAACCTAAATACACTGAGCCTGTAAGTACAGTCCCAGACGAGGCGCCTAAAGTAGAAAAATCTGACTATACGCAACCAATAGGAGCAAACCTTGTAGAGCCAGCAGTTCATGAAAAACCAGCATACACTGAACCTGTAGGTACTGTTCCAGACGAGGCTCCTAAAGCAGAGAAGCCTGACTATACGCAACCAATAGGAGCAAACCTTGTAGAGCCAGCAGTTCATGAAAAACCAGCATACACTGAACCTGTAGGTACTGTTCCAGACGAGGCTCCTAAAGCAGAGAAGCCTGACTATACGCAACCAATAGGTACAAACCTTGTAGAGCCAGCAGTTCAACCGGCATTACCAGAAGCTGTTGTGACGGACAAATGGGAACCAGAAGTTCAACCAGCGTTGCCGGAAGCTGTTATAACTGACAAAGGGGAACCAGAAGTTCAACCGGCCTTACCAGAAGCTGTTGTGACCGACAAAGGGGAACCAGAAGTTCAACCGGCCTTACCAGAAGCTGTTGTGACCGACAAAGGGGAACCAGAAGTTCAACCAGTGTTACCCGAAGCAGTAGTCACAGAAAAGGGAGAACCCGCAGTACAACCAGCCTTACCCGAAGCAGTAGTCACAGAAAAGGGAGAACCTGAAGTTCAAGCTGAGTTGCCAGAATATACGTCAAAAGTTGCTCCAACTTTGACTTTAGATAAGGTTACAGAAGATGCGATGGATCGTTCAGCTAAATTAGATTACACTCTTGAAAATACAGGTAATGCTGAAATCAAGAGCATTTTAGCTGAGATTAAAGATGGGGACACTGTTGTTAAGCGAGTTAATTTATCTAAAGAAAAATTGACAGACGCTATTCAAGGTTTGGATTTATTCAAAGATTATAAAATTGTAACAACAATGACTTACAACCGTGGTGAAGGTGATGAAACATCTAAATTAGATGAAAAACCTTTGCGTTTGGAGTTGAAAAAGGTCGAAATTAAAAATATTTCATCTACTAATTTAGTGAAGGTAAATGATGATGGTACTGAAACACCTAGTGATTTCATGAGCGAAAAACCTTCTGATGAAGATGTGAAGAAAATGTACTTAAAAATCACTAGTCGTGATAATAAGGTAACTCGTTTAGCTGTTGACTCTATTGAAGAGGTGACAGAAGAAGGTAAAAAACTTTATAAAATCACTGCTGAAGCGCAAGATTTAATTCAACACATTGATCCATCTAAGGCGCGCAATAAGTATGTTTATTATATAGAAAAACCCCATCCTAAAGAAGATAATGTCTACTATAACTTTAAAGATTTAGTAGATGCTATGAATGTTAATAAAAACGGTACATTTAAAATTGGTGCAGATTTGAATGCTACAAATGTACCAACACCCTTTAAACAATATGTCCCAGGTACGTTTAAGGGACATCTATCAAGTGTTGATGGTAAACAATATACAATTCATAACATTGCCCGTCCCTTATTTGACCGTGTTGAAAATGGTTCAGTAAAGAATATTAATTTAGGTAATGCGGATATCAATATGCCTTGGGCTGACGGAATAGCACCTGTTGCCAATATGGTGAAAAATGCAACTGTTGAAGATGTTAAGGTAACTGGTAATGTAGTTGCTAATAACAATATTGCAGGTATCGTCAATAAAATCGATAGTGGTGGTCAGTTGACAAATGTAGCCTTCATCGGTAAACTCACGGGTGTTGGTGATAAAGGTCAATATATGGCTGGCATTGCCGGTGAGATTTGGAGAGGTAATGTTGCAAAAGCATATGTCGAGGCTGATATTGTTGCTAACAGAGCCCGTATAGGTGGTTTAGTTGCTAAAACAGATAATGGCAACGACTCTATGGGAATTGGTAAATACGGATCAATTCGTAAATCAGTCACCAAAGGAACCATTAAGACTAAAGTTTTGTTTGAAACAGGTGGATTTATCAATAGCAATCTTCCTTTTGGTAAACTGGAAGATAATATTTCAATGATGAGAGTTGAAAATGGTGAAGAGTTCTTTGGTTCTTCAGATTTGGACTACGATGATGGTTATTTCACAAATGGATGGTTAGATCGTAACTTTGTTGTCAAAGGTGTCAGTTCGGGTAAGCATTCATACAAACGTTCTCGTGACAAAATTAAAGAAATTAGTCAAGATGAAGCTAATCAGAGAATTGCAGCCTTTAATATTACTGCTGACAAATATGAAATCAACGAACCTGTGGTCAATCGCTTAAATCGTTTAACCAGAAGAGAAGATGAATATAAGTCAACCCAAGACTATAAAGTAGATCGAGATCTGGCTTATCGTAATATTGAGAAACTTCAACCATTTTATAATAAAGAATGGATTGTCAACCAAGGTAACAAACTTGCAGAAGATTCAAACTTAGCTAAGAAAGAAGTCCTTTCTGTTACGGGAATGAAGGATGGTCAATTCGTGACCGATTTATCGGATATCGATAAAATAATGATTCACTATGCAGATGGTACAAAAGAAGAAATAGGGGTCACACTCAAGGATTCTAAAGTCCAACAAGTGCGTGAATATAGCGTATCTGGTCTTGGTGATATTGTTTATACACCGAATATGGTTGTTAAAAATCGAGACAAACTGATTGCAGATGTGAAAGAGAAGTTATCTTCAGTCACATACGATTCGCAAGATGTTCGTAAAATTATTGGAAATCCAGCTGATTTGTATCTAGAAGAAAGCTTTACTGACGTCAAAGACAATCTTGATAAATTTGTGAAAGCTTTAGTCGAAAATGAAGATCATCAATTGAATAGTGATGAAGCTGCGATGAAAGCACTTGTGAAGAAAATTGACGATAACAAAGCGAAAATTATGATGGCTCTATCTTACTTGAACCGTTACTATAACATTAAGTATACTGACAACAGCATGAGTATCAAAGACATTATGATATTTAAACCTGACTTCTACGGCAAAACACCAAGTGTGTTAGATCGCTTGATTAACATCGGGTCTAGCGAGAAGAACTTAAAGGGTGACCGAACTCAGGATGCTTATCGTGAAATCATTGCAAGTAATACTGGTAAAGGTAGTCTTCGTAACTTCCTAGAATACAATATGCGTTTGTTCACTGAGGATAAAGATATTAACGATTGGTTTATCCATTCTGCTAAAAATGTATATGTTTCAGAACCTAAAACAACAAATCCTGACTTTACCAATAAACGTCATAGAGTCTTTGATGGGCTAGATAACGGCGTTCATGGTCGTATGATTTTACCACTTCTAACGCTTAAAGATGCCCATATGTTCTTAATTTCAACATATAACACGATGGCGTACAGTTCATTTGAGAAATATGGAAAACATACAGAAGAAGCTCGTAATGAGTTCAAAACTAAGATTGATGAAGTTGCACATGCTCAACAAACTTATTTAGATTTCTGGTCACGTTTATCATTATCTAATGTTCGTGATAGACTTCTTAAGAGTCAAAATATGGTACCGACACCAGTTTGGGATAACCAGACCTACAATGGTTCTCCTGTAGGTCGTCGAGGATTTGACAGTAAAGGTAACCCTATAGCTCCAATTCGTGAATTATATGGTCCAACATGGCGACACCATGATAGAGACTGGCGTATGGGCGCTATGGCCTCAATATTCCCTAATCCAAATAATGATGACAAGGTCTTGTTTATGGTGACGGATATGATTAGCCAATTTGGTATTTCAGCCTTTACTCACGAAACAACACACGTAAACGATAGAATGCTTTACTTCGGTGGTCATAAGCATCGTCAAGGTACAGACGTTGAAGCCTATGCACAAGGTATGCTGCAAACACCTGACAGCTCAACGACTAATGGTGAATACGGCGCACTTGGAATTAACATGGCTTACCATCGTCCAAATGATGGTAACCAATGGTACAACCCAGATCCTGACAAATTAAAGACACGTGATGACATTGACCGCTACATGAGAAACTACAATGAAGCTATGATGTTGCTTGATCATGTAGAAGCTGATGCTGTACTTCCTAAAATTAAAGGAGACAATAGTAAGTGGTTCAAGAAGATTGATAAAGAAATGCGCTCTAAGATTCAGTATAATGATCTTTTAGGTCCAAACCAATGGGATAGTGTCCGTGATTTGAAAGATGAAGAAAAGGTAATGACTTTATCTAGCGTCAATGATTTAGTGGATAATAACTTCATGACAAAACATGGAAATCCAGGTAATGGACGTTATAGACCAGAAGATTTTACACCAAACTCAGCTTACGTAAATGTCAATATGATGGCTGGTATTTATGGTGGTAATACGAGTCAAGGTGCTCCTGGTTCATTATCATTTAAACACAATGCTTTTCGTATGTGGGGTTACTTTGGATATGCAAATGGATTCATTGGATATGTCTCTAGTAAATATCAAGATGAAGCTAATAGACAAAATAATAGCTTATTAGGAGATGATTTTATCATCAAGAAAGTATCTGGAGACAAGTTCAAGACACTTGAAGAGTGGAAGAGACATTGGTACGAGGAGGTTCTTGCTAAAGCTAAGAAAGGCTTTGAAGGTATCGATATTGATGGCGTCCATATCAGTAACTATGATGACTTAAGGCCTTTATTTGATAAAGCAGTCGAAGAAGATTTGAAAAAAACAGATGACTTCTCTCATACTGTAGCTCTTAAATCTAAAGTATTCAAAGCCCTTCTTAAAAATACAGACGGTTTCTTTAATAAACTGTTTAAAGAAGACATTTAAACGTTTAAAATATAAAGAGGACAGTTTTTTGCTCCCTCTGAAAAATCATCATTTGATGGCTTTCAAAAAGCACCTCAAAAAAGGTATTGCCAAGTTGCAATACCTTTTTTGAGGCTCTTTTATCTTGTTCTTGTTTCAATTGATGATACCACATTATGTACTGTTTTGCTTCATTTTACTATAAAAGGACTTAGCCTTGTACAGTACAGAACTAAATCCTTTCAATAATTATTTGTGCAACTTTTTGGGGTTAGTAAAGAGAAGCTCGTTTTTGTTGATTCTCTTTCTGTGTCAAGTCTCTTAATCTTTATTTTCGTATGGCAAGATCAAGTTCAAGATGATTCCTGTCATGGCTGATAGGGCAGTACCTGAAAGGGTAACTGGACCGAGTTTAAGGATAGCTCCTCCAAGTCCAAGGACCAACATAGCACTTGCGATGATTAGGTTACGCATTTGAGCGAAATCAACACGTTCTTTAATCAAGACTTTCAAACCGTTGCTGGCGATAACCCCATAGAGAAGGATTGACATACCACCAAGTACAGCATTTGGAATGGTTGAAATCAAGGCAGTGAATTTACCAAGGAAGCTAAGGGCAATCGCGATAAAGGCAGCGTTACGGATAACTGAGACAGAAGCGATACGAGTCATACCGATAACCCCTGTATTTTCTCCGTAAGTTGTATTTGCTGGTCCACCAAGGAAGGCAGAAACAGAAGTTGCGATACCGTCACCAAGAAGAGTACGGTGAAGACCTGGTTCTTTCAAGAATTGACGGCCACAGATTTGACCCAAAACAGTATGGTCTCCGATATGTTCAGAAATTGTTACGATAGCGATTGGCAAGATGGCAATAGTTTCTGGACCAAAGTAAAGATTGTACTCTTTAAAGGCACCACCTGTGCTAAATGGCAAGTAGAAACCAGGAATTTCAAACCAGTTAGCTTTAAGAACTGGTGTAAAGTCAACCAAGCCAAGAGTTAGTGCGAAGAGGTAACCACCGATAATGGCAAAGAGGAATGGAATGATTCGTAGGAAGCCTTTTCCTTTTGTATTGATAAAGGCAGCAATCAAGAAAGTAACAACTGCTACAAGAGCATTTTTCCAATTCCCGTCAGCTACAAGACCAGCGTTAGTAACTGCTGAACCTGCAAGTCCAAGACCGATAACGATGATCATAGGTCCGATGATGATTGGTGGCAAGAGTTTATCAATCCATTTTGTACCTGCAAAACGAACACCAGCAGCCACAAGGACATAGACCAAACCAGTCAAGATAACCCCTGTTTGAGCAGCAGATACATCACCACCCATTTCTTTCATAGCAAGTGACATTGCTGTGATAAAGGCAAATGAAGAACCTAGATAAACGGGAACTTTAAAACCAGTTGAAATCATGTAGATGAGTGTCCCGACACCTGAAGCAAAAAGGGCAACAGATACAGGCATTCCCAAAATCAATGGTACCAAGATGGTCGCACCAAACATGGCGAAAACGTGTTGGAAACTAAGGAGAATTCCTTTTCCAGTCGAAGGACGTTGGTCAACGTCTAGTAACAAATCAACAGTTGATTCTTGTTTCATATAAACCTCACTTTTGGGCATCAAAAAAGAGCCCATTATTTTACAGCAATAGGCCCTCAGAGTAAGACTTCTTTAAAATCTAGACTTTAAAGAATTTCAAATATTTCTGCGTCTTCGTCACCTCACGGGATGACATTAAAAACCTTTGCTTGTGATAGTATAGCAGAAATTACGAACTTTGTAAATATTTTTTTACTAAAAAATTTAAAGCGGGCGTTTGTTGGGCATGCCAGCCTTTCTTGGATATTTATTTGGCGTTTCTT
This sequence comes from uncultured Streptococcus sp., assembly GCA_963527735.1. Classification (GTDB taxonomy): domain Bacteria; phylum Bacillota; class Bacilli; order Lactobacillales; family Streptococcaceae; genus Streptococcus. Next base: position 7,954 of record CAURTM010000007.1, on the reverse strand, counting down.
TTTTCTTTTCTACCACTGTGATGTAGCGCGGATCTCCATTAGGTAGAGCGTAGCTGAGATTGTCTTCGACCTTACTAAAAAGGAGGTTGAGGGCATTCTTAGCTTCTAATAATTCCTCAGGCGCATTGCTAGCCTTGAGTGCCAATAGTTTTCCGCCAACTTTAAGGTAAGGAATTGTCAATTCAGACAAGACCTGCATACGGGCTACAGCACGAGCTGTTACAAAATCATATTGAGCACGGAAGTTTTTGTCTTGGGCAAAATCTTCGGCACGTCCATGGTAGAAGTGAACACCGTCCAAATCCAGTTCTTGAGCCAACAGTTGGAGGAAGTTGATGCGCTTGTTGAGAGAATCAATGATAGTCACATCTAGCTGAGGATAGAGAATTTTCATTGGTAAACTAGGAAATCCTGCCCCAGCACCGATGTCAAGAAGTTTGATAGTTTCATTGGGAATCAAGCCTTGCAGAATAGGTGCAATCGAATCGTAAAAATGCTTGAGATAAACTTCATCCTTGTCTGTAATAGCCGTCAAATTAATCTTTTCATTCCACTCGACCAAGAGTTCAAAATAACGTTCAAATTGTTTTTTTTGCTGGTCCGAAAGTGGAAGATTTTGCTCGGCAAGCAGGTTGTAAAATGTTTCTGGTTTCATAATTATTTCCTTTTATAGTATCATCTTATTTTACCATATTCATAAAAAATTTGATATACTGGTACTAATCTAAAAATAGAAAGGACTTATATCATGACTTGGATTATTCTTGGAGTTATCGCTCTTGTTGTTATTTTTGTGATTGTTAGCTATAACGGTTTGGTTAAGAATCGTATGCAAACAAAGGAGGCTTGGAGTCAGATTGATGTTCAGTTGAAACGTCGAAATGATCTCTTGCCAAACTTGATTGAGACTGTAAAAGGTTATGCCAAATATGAAGGTTCTACCCTTGAAAAGGTGGCAGAACTACGTAACCAAGTGGCGGCAGCGACTTCACCAGCAGAAGCTATGAAAGCTAGTGATGCCCTTACTCGTCAGGTTTCAGGTATTTTTGCAGTTGCAGAAAGCTATCCAGATTTGAAAGCTAGTGCCAACTTTGTTAAATTGCAAGAGGAGTTGACAAACACAGAAAATAAAATTTCATACTCTCGTCAACTCTACAACAGTGTTGTCAGCAACTACAATGTAAAATTAGAAACTTTCCCAAGCAATATTATCGCTGGAATGTTTGGATTTAAAGCAGCAGATTTCCTTCAAACACCAGAAGAGGAAAAGGTAGTTCCTAAAGTTGATTTTAGCGGTTTAGGTGACTAAGATGTTGTTTGATCAAATTGCAAGCAATAAACGAAAAACCTGGATTTTGTTGCTGGTATTTTTCCTACTCTTAGCTCTTGTTGGCTATGCGGTTGGTTACCTCTTTATGCGATCTGGGCTTGGTGGTTTGGTTATCGCACTGATTATCGGCTTTATCTATGCTTTATCTATGATTTTTCAGTCTACTGAGATTGTCATGTCCATGAATGGGGCGCGTGAGGTGGATGAACAAACGGCACCAGACCTCTACCATGTAGTGGAAGATATGGCTATGGTCGCTCAGATTCCTATGCCTCGTGTTTTCATCATTGATGATCCAGCCTTAAATGCCTTTGCGACAGGTTCTAACCCTCAAAATGCGGCGGTTGCTGCGACGTCAGGTCTCCTAGCTATCATGAATCGTGAAGAACTAGAAGCTGTTATGGGACATGAAGTCAGTCATATTCGTAATTACGATATCCGTATTTCGACTATTGCTGTTGCCCTTGCTAGTGCTATCACCATGCTTTCTAGTATGGCAGGTCGTATGATGTGGTGGGGTGGAGCAGGTCGCAGACGAAGTGACGATGATCGAGATGGAAATGGTCTTGAAATCATTATGCTAGTGGTTTCCCTACTAGCTATTGTGCTGGCACCTCTCGCTGCAACCTTGGTGCAACTAGCTATTTCTCGTCAGAGGGAATTTCTAGCTGATGCTTCCAGTGTCGAGTTGACCCGCAATCCTCAAGGGATGATAAATGCTCTACGTAAGTTGGATAACAGTAAACCCATGAGTCGTCCTGTCGACGATGCCAGCAGTGCACTTTATATCAATGATCCTAAGAAAGGGGGAGGGTTCCAAAAACTCTTTTATACCCACCCACCTATCTCAGAGCGGATTGAACGTTTAAAACATATGTAAAAATGTGCCTATACAATAAAAAATGAGCATTCTCATAGTTGGAGATGCTCGTTTTCTTATATAATTGAACTCAGAAATCAATTGGTTATGATACAACTTATATTCTTCGAAAATCTCTTCAAACCGCATCAGACTCGCCTTGCAGTACTTAAGTCCAGCCTGCGGCTAGCTTCCTAGTTTGCTCTTTGATTTTCATTGAGTATTAGAATTTCTTTAGGAAACTTCGCTCAGAACACATAATATATCGAAGAAGAATCTAGCATCTATGTCAAATGGAGGAGGGCAACTGATCTCGTTTTTCGCAAATTAGAGAATATTTTTGGTGATCTCAGAGTGTGTGTTAGAGACAAGTGGGCCAGCGTAGTAGAGCTAGGATTCATCTTAATGAGCATGGGGATTACAAAATTGTCCAAGAATTCAATCTACAAATCAGCTATTTAAAAAGTACACAATGATTTCAGCTTGATTGTGAGAAAAGCTGGAATCACTGTGTGCTTTTAATTAGAAGTTGGTTTTTGTCCAGCCTCTTTTATAGTCTATTTCGAAAAACTTCGTACATGAGAATGGCTGCAGCAACGCTGGCATTGAGGCTTTGAACATGTCCATTCATAGGAATGGTAATCATTTCATCAACCTGTTTTTTGATGTTGCTAGAGATACCTTTTCCTTCATTTCCGATGATGAGGGCGATTTTCCCTTTTGTATTCCACTTGTGGCAAGGAGTACCGTTCATATCTGTTCCAAAGGTCCAGAAGCCTTCATCCTTGAGTTTGTCTAGAGTTTGGCTTAGGTTGGTCACTCGGGCAATGGGAACGTGTTCAATAGCACCTGTGGCCGTTTTGGCAACGACAGGAGTAACTCCGACAGCACGGTGCTTGGGAATGATGACACCTGAAACGTTGGTCGCATCGGCTGTTCGCAAGATAGAACCCAGATTATGGGGGTCGGTTAAACCATCCAGAATCAATAGAAGTGGATTTTCTTCTTGACGTGTTTTGGCAAGGATGTGATCCAACTCGCTATAGGCAAATTCGGACACTCGTAGAACAAAACCTTGGTGAACAGCACCTTCAGTCATATCAGAGAGGGATTTTTTTGAAGTCCAAGAAATGGACACCTTCTTTTCTGTAGCCAGTTCCTTGACTTTCTCAACATTCTTACCTCGGAGATCTTCTTGGAGGTAGAGTTTGTTGCCAGTGTTTGCAAGGAGGGCTTCGGTAACGGCGTGGACGCCATAGACAATATCATTTGTTTTCATGCCTCTATTATAACACAAAACCCCGTCTTGCAACGGGATTTTCTTTATTCTAGAATTAGTAAACCATCTTTAACTTCAAATGGGTCTTTTTCATTGATACGGTCGTAAAACATGATACCGTTAATGTGGTCAATTTCATGCTGAACAACGATAGAGTTGTAGCCTTTGAGCTTGATACGGTGTTTTTCTCCATCCTTGTCAAAGTAGTCAACCGTAACGCGAGCATGGCGAACAACATAGCCAGGCACGTTGCGGTCAACAGACAGACAACCTTCTCCTTCACCAAGAGCAGCATCTTGAACAGAGTGAGAGACGATTTTTGGATTGTACATAATAGCTTGCAAGTCGTAAGCTTCCTGTGGAGTTTCGCCTTCTTCGACAATATTAGGTACCAAAACAGCGATAATGCGTTTTGAGATATCCAACTGAGGAGCAGCCAGTCCAACCCCACCGCGGAGCCCCATTTTTTCAGCCATGACAGGATCTTGGGAATGTTTGAGGAATTGCATCATCTTTTCGCCAAGAATGATTTCTTGGTCAGATAGGGGGAAAGTGACTTCCTCAGCAACCGCGCGTAGAGTAGGATTCCCCTCGCGGATAATATCGTTCATATCAATTAAGTGAGCAGCTTTTGTAATACGTTCTATAGCAGACATTTTCTCTCCTTTCATTACCTCTACATGATAACACAAAATGACAAGGATTGAAAGTATTACAGTCTTTAGGATTTATAGAAAATAGATAGGAGGTTCAATTCAATTGTGAAAGAAACACTTATCTATGTTATAATAAAAAGAAAAGGCTTGCATTAGAAAGTAGGGAGAATGAAGATGCAAAGAAGACAAGATAGACATAAACGTGGACCAGTTTTTCGTTTTGTGAAAGGTTTAGTCAACTTTTTTAGACGTTATCGCAAGTGGAGCAATAAAGGATTTGTGGCGGTACTCTTGCTAGCAGTTGCTTTATCAATGGGCTTGGTCTTGTTGTTTGAAAGTTTCCAAGGCATGCCTCTGACCAGTCAAAAACGAGATACTATTTCTCAAGAGGGGACTAAGCAGAAGTCTCAGGAGCAGGAAGAGGAAAAATCTGCCAGAATTATGGCCCACGGGGATTTGCTCTACCACGATGGACTTTTCTTTTCAGCTAAAAAAGAAGACGGTACCTATGACTTTCATGAGAATTTTGAGTATGTGACACCTTGGCTTAAGCAAGCAGATTTAGCTATTGGTGACTTTGAAGGAACCATTAATAAGGATCATTATTTAGCGGGTTATCCTCTTTTTAATGCTCCTGCTGAAGTTATGGATGCCATTAAGGATGCAGGTTATCATGTGCTGGATTTAGCTCATAATCATATTTTAGATTCGCAAATTGAGGGAGTTATTTCAACGGCCGATATTATTGAGAAAGCTGGAATCACTCCAATCGGAGTTTATACGCATGAACCACGTGATCAGGCTCCGCTGGTCATTAAGGAAGTGAATGGGATCAAGGTTGCTCTTTTGGCCTATTCCTATGGATTTAATGGAATTGAACAGTATATTTCTCAGGAAGACTATAATCGTTATCTTTCAGATTTAAACGAAGATAAGATGAAGGCTGAAATTGAACGTGCAGAGAAGGAAGCAGATATCACCATTATCATGCCTCAGATGGGTGTTGAGTATCGATTGGAACCAACTGAAGAACAAAAAGCTCTTTATCACAAGATGATTGATTGGGGGGCGGATATCATCTTTGGAGGGCATCCTCACGTTGTTGAACCATCTGAAACGGTTGAAAAAGATGGAGAAAAGAAACTCATTATCTATTCAATGGGGAACTTCATTTCCAATCAACGGATTGAATCTATGGGAGATGAAGAAAATGCTAAGTGGACTGAACGTGGCGTTCTCATGGACGTGACCATTAAGAAGAAGGATGGAAAAACAACTATCGGAACAGCTAAAGCTCATCCTACTTGGGTCAATCGAACACCAAAGGGAACCTTTTCACCAGAAGGCTATCCTTTATATCATTATCAAACCTATATCTTGGAAGATTTTATAGAGGGTGGCAGTCATCGTGACCAGTTAGATGAAGCGACTAAGGAACGAATTGATACAGCCTACAAAGAAATGAACGAACATGTGGGATTGAAGTGGGATTAGCTTGAATCCAGAGGAAAGTAAATGACTATTAAGGTAATTGCGACAGATATGGATGGGACCTTGCTGGATGCTAGAGGCCAGCTTGATCTTCCACGCTTGGAAAAGATTTTAGATCAGTTGGATCAAAGGGGTATTCGTTTTGTCATCGCGACGGGCAATGAAATTCACCGCATGAGGCAACTACTGGAGCACTTGGTCGATCGAGTGGTTCTGGTTGTTGCAAACGGTGCTCGTATTTTTGAAAACAATGAACTGATTCAGGCTCAGACTTGGGATGATGCCATTGTTGATAAGGCTTTGGCTCATTTCAAGGGTCGAGCGTGTCAGGACCAGTTTGTTGTAACGGGGATGAAGGGTGGTTTCGTCAAGGAAGGTACGATTTTTACAGACCTTGAAAGTTTTATGACTCCAGAAATGATTGAAAAATTCTATCAACGGATGCAGTTTGTGGATGAATTAACCTCTGACCTCTTTGGTGGTGTGCTCAAGATGAGTATGGTTGTTGGTGAGGAGCGTTTGAGTTCGGTCTTGGAAGAAATCAATGACCTCTTTGATGGCCGTGTTCGTGCTGTATCCAGTGGCTATGGTTGCATTGATATCCTCCAAGCTGGGATTCATAAAGCATGGGGCTTGGAAGAATTACTCAAGCGTTGGGACTTGAACCCCCAACAAATCATGGCTTTTGGCGATAGTGAAAATGATGTTGAAATGCTTGAAATGGCTGGAATTGCTTATGCGATGGAAAATGCTGATGATAAAGCCAAAGCTGTGGCGACTGCTCTAGCGCCAGCCAACAGCCAAGGAGGAGTTTATCAAGTCTTGGAAAACTGGTTAGAAAAAGGAGAATGAAGTGGCAGTACAGTTATTAGAAAATTGGTTACTAAAGGAACAAGATAAAATCCAAACCAAGTATCGTCACTTAAATCAAGTTTCTATTGTAGAACCAGACATTCTCTTTATTGGGGATTCCATTGTCGAATATTATCCTCTGCAGGAACTATTTGGGACTTCAAAGACAATTGTCAATCGAGGAATTCGTGGCTATCAGACAGGACTGTTATTAGAGAATCTGGATGCGCATCTGTACGGTGAAGCAGTAGATAAAATTGTCCTTCTGATTGGGACAAATGATATCGGAAAAGATGTGCCTGTGAATGAGACTCTCAATAATCTCGAAGCTATCATACAATCCATTGCTCGCAATTATTCATTGACAGAGATGAAACTGCTTTCCATTTTACCAGTCAATGAGGGAGAGGAGTACAAGCAGACAGTCTATATCCGCACGAATGAAAAAATTCAGAAATGGAATCAAGCCTATCAAGAGCTTGCTTCTGCCTATATGCAGGTGGAATTTGTGCCAGTTTTTGATAGTTTGACAGGCCAGGCAGGTCAACTCAAAAAAGAATATACAACTGATGGACTGCACCTCAGTATTGCTGGTTATCAGGCTTTGACCAAAGCTTTGAAAGACTATCTTTTGTAGTTAATTGCTTTCCTTTTTGCATTTTTGAGTTAGATAAGGTATAATGGTTTTATTGTCTTTTGGGGTCGTTACGGATTCGACAGGCATTATGAGGCATATTTTGCGACTCGTGTGGCGACGTAAACGCTCAGTTAAATATAACTGCAAAAAATAACACTTCTTACGCTCTAGCTGCCTAAAAACCAGCAGGCGTGACCCGATTTGGATTGCTCGTGTTCAATGACAGGTCTTATTATTAGCGAGATACGATTAAGTCTTGTCTAGCGGCTTGATAAGAGATTGATAGACTCGCAGTTTCTAGGCTTGAGTTATGTGTCGAGGGACTGTTAAACTAATACATAACCTATGGTTGTAGACAAATATGTTGGCAGGTGTTTGGACGTGGGTTCGACTCCCACCGGCTCCATTATTCCTTGGCATTCTTTCGCATTCCTTGGTAAAACGTTGTTAAATCAACGTTTTTTATTTTTATCTTTGGTATTCCTTGGTATTCTTTTGCGAAAAAGGGAGTCACAAACAGATCCTAAAGCAGAACCTGTTTTTAAAAAAGGGATACAAAAAAGGATACAACATTTTTGTCGTATCCTAGAAATCTATGTACTTCGCAAAGCGTTATCCGGCTCCATTATGCGTTTTTGTGATTTTAAAACTTGTTAGCTGATTTTTTACAATCCTGCAAATTCTTTGATTTCTTGTGCTGACATTGAAGAGTCGCAACGGACATTGATTTGTCCATCCGCAATGTGAACGAAGCCTGGTACGGTTGGGATTCCGTAGCGTGAGCGGAATGCTTGCAACTCATTGAGTTGGCTTGCTTCTTCACTGTTGATGAAGTAGATGTGAGCTTTGG
>CAURTM010000006.1:0-51801 GCA_963527735.1 uncultured Streptococcus sp. | reverse complement strand
GAGGTTCTCTGGCGAGCTCAGGTTCATCCAGCTAGACCTTCCCAGACTTTGACAGTAGCAGAAGCGACTGCCATTCATGACCAAACCATTGCTGTTTTGGGACAGGCTGTTGAAAAAGGTGGTTCCACCATTCGGACCTATACCAACGCTTTTGGTGAAGATGGAACTATGCAGGATTTTCATCAGGTCTATGACAAGGCTGGTCAAGAATGTTCACGTTGTGGCACCATCATTGAGAAAATCCAACTAGGTGGACGAGGCACCCATTTTTGTCCTCAGTGCCAAAGGAGGAATTGATGGGAAAAATCATTGGAATCACTGGGGGAATTGCCTCTGGTAAGTCAACCGTGACAAATTTTCTAAGAAAGCAAGGCTTTCAAGTAGTGGATGCCGACGCAGTCGTCCACCAACTACAGAAACCTGGTGGTCGTCTGTTTGAAACTCTAGTCCAGCACTTTGGTCAAAAAATTATCTTAGAAAATGGAGAACTCAATCGCCCTCTCCTAGCTAGTCTTATCTTTTCAAATCCTGAAGAACAGGAATGGTCTAAGCGAATCCAAGGAAAGATTATCCGTGAGGAGCTAGCTACGTTGAGAGACCAGTTGGCTCAGACAGAAGAGATTTTCTTCATGGATATTCCTTTGCTTTTTGAGCAGGACTACAGCGCTTGGTTTGATGAGACTTGGTTGGTCTATGTGGACCGAGATGTCCAAGTAGAACGCTTAATGAAAAGGGATCAGCTATCCAAGGATGAAGCTGAGTCTCGTCTGGCAGCCCAGTGGTCTTTAGAGAAAAAGAAAGATTTGGCCAGCCATGTTTTAAACAACAATGGAAATCAGGACCAGCTTCTTACTCAGGTGTTCTCCCTGCTTGAGGGAGGTAAGCAAGATGACAGAGATTAACTGGAAGGATAATCTGCGCATTGCCTGGTTTGGTAATTTTCTGACAGGAGCCAGCATTTCCTTAGTTGTGCCTTTTATGCCCATCTTTGTGGAAAGTCTGGGTGTAGGGGGAGAACAAGTTGCTTTTTTTGCAGGTTTAGCAATTTCTGTCTCTGCTATTTCTGCGGCGCTCTTTTCTCCTATCTGGGGTATCCTTGCTGATAAATACGGTCGAAAACCCATGATGATTCGTGCTGGCCTGGCCATGACCATTACTATGGGAGGCTTGGCCTTTGTGCCAAATATTTATTGGTTAATCTTTCTTCGTTTACTGAATGGTGTATTTGCGGGTTTTGTTCCTAATGCAACGGCCTTGATAGCCAGTCAGGTTCCCAAGGAAAAATCAGGCTCTGCCTTAGGTACTTTGTCTACAGGCGTAGTTGCAGGTACTCTAACTGGTCCTTTTATTGGTGGCTTTATCGCAGAATTATTTGGCATTCGTACTGTTTTCTTACTGGTTGGTAGTTTTCTATTTTTAGCTGCTGTTTTGACTATTTGCTTTATTAAGGAAGATTTTCAACCAGTAGCCAAGGAAAAGGCCATCCCAACAAAGGAATTATTTACATCAGTTAAATACCCCTATCTCTTGGTCAACCTCTTTCTGACCAGTTTTGTCATCCAATTTTCAGCCCAATCAATCGGCCCTATCTTAGCTCTGTATGTACGCGACTTAGGCCAGACAGAGAATCTTCTTTTTGTATCTGGTTTGATTGTATCCAGTATGGGCTTTTCCAGTATGATGAGTGCAGGAGTCATGGGCAAGCTAGGTGACAAGGTGGGCAATCATCGCCTCTTGGTTGTAGCCCAGCTTTATTCAGTCATCATCTATCTCCTCTGTGCCAATGCCTCTAGTCCGCTTCAACTAGGACTCTATCGATTCCTCTTTGGTTTGGGAACCGGTGCCTTGATTCCCGGAGTTAATGCCCTTCTCAGCAAAATGACTCCCAAAGCCGGCATTTCGAGGGTCTTTGCCTTCAATCAGGTATTCTTTTATCTGGGAGGTGTCGTTGGTCCCATGGCAGGTTCTGCAGTAGCAGGTCAATTTGGCTACCATGCAGTCTTTTATGCGACAAGCCTTTGTGTTGCCTTTAGTTGTCTCTTTAACCTGCTTCAATTTCGAACATTATTAAAAGTAAAGGAAATCTCGTGCGTGTAAAAATTAATCTCAAATGCTCCTCGTGTGGAAGCATGAACTACCTAACCAGTAAAAACTCAAAAACCCATCCGGACAAGATTGAGGTTTTAAAGTATTGTCCCAAGGAAAGAAAAGTAACCCTACATCTTGAATCTAAGTAGATTTTATGGTAAAATAATAGGGATTTTAAGGAGTTTGATATGTATAACCTATTATTAACCATTTTATTAGTATTATCTGTTGTGATTGTGATTGCGATTTTCATGCAACCAACCAAAAACCAATCCAGCAATGTATTTGATGCCAGCTCAGGTGATTTGTTTGAACGCAGTAAAGCACGTGGTTTTGAAGCTGTAATGCAGCGTTTGACAGGGATTTTAGTCTTTTTCTGGCTAGCCATTGCCTTAGCATTGACGGTATTATCAAGTAGATAAGAAAATAATGGGCAGGACTAGGTCTTTGCCTCTTTTTATTTTTAAAAGATATTTGAGAAGGTTTTACAGTAAAAGAAAATAAAAAATCTAGAAAGAAAATATGAAAGATAGAATAAAAGAATATTTACAAGATAAGGGGAAGGTAACGGTCAATGACTTGGCTCAGGCTTTGGGAAAAGACGGTTCCAAGGATTTTCGTGAGTTGATTAAAACCTTGTCCCTAATGGAAAGAAAGCACCAGATTCGCTTTGAAGAAGATGGGAGTCTGACCTTGGAAGTCAAGAAAAAACATGAGATTACTCTCAAGGGGATTTTTCATGCCCATAAAAATGGCTTTGGCTTTGTTAGTCTGGAAGGGGAAGAGGAAGACCTTTTTGTAGGAAAAAACGATGTCAACTATGCTATTGATGGTGATACCGTTGAGGTCGTCATCAAGAAAGTCGCTGACCGAAATAAGGGAACAGCTGCCGAAGCCAAAATTATTGATATCTTAGAACACAGTTTGACAACTGTTGTTGGTCAAATCGTTCTGGATCAGGAAAAGCCTAAGTATGCAGGCTACATTCGTTCGAAAAATCAGAAAATCAGTCAACCCATCTATGTTAAGAAACCAGCCCTTAAACTAGAAGGAACAGAAGTTCTCAAGGTCTTTATCGATAAATACCCAAGCAAGAAACATGATTTTTTTGTCGCGAGTGTCCTCGATGTGGTGGGGCATTCAACGGATGTCGGAATTGATGTTCTTGAGGTCTTGGAGTCTATGGACATTGTCTCAGAATTTCCAGAGGCTGTTGTTAAGGAAGCAGAAAGTGTGCCTGATGCTCCGTCTCAAAAGGATATGGAAGGTCGTCTGGATCTAAGAGATGAGATTACCTTTACCATTGACGGTGCGGATGCTAAGGACTTGGACGACGCAGTTCACATCAAGCCTTTGAAAAATGGAAATATCGAACTCGGAGTTCACATTGCGGATGTTTCCTACTATGTGACCGAGGGTTCTGCCCTTGATAAGGAAGCCCTTAACCGTGCGACTTCAGTCTATGTAACAGACCGTGTGGTACCAATGCTTCCAGAACGACTGTCAAATGGCATCTGTTCCCTCAATCCTCAAGTTGACCGTCTGACCCAGTCTGCCATCATGGAGATTGATAAACATGGTCGTGTGGTTAATTACACTATTACACAAACAGTTATCAAGACAAGCTATCGGATGACCTATAGTGATGTCAATGACATCTTAGCAGGCGACGAGGAAAAGAGACAAGAGTATCAGAAAATTGTTCCAAGTATCGAACTTATGGCCAAGCTTCATGAAACTTTAGAAAACATGCGTGTGAAACGTGGAGCTCTCAATTTTGATACCAATGAAGCGAAGATTTTAGTGGATAAACAAGGTAAGCCTGTTGATATCGTTCTTCGTCAGCGTGGTGTTGCCGAGCGCATGATTGAGTCCTTTATGTTGATAGCTAACGAAACAGTTGCTGAGCATTTTAGCAAGTTGGATTTGCCTTTTATCTATCGAATTCACGAGGAGCCTAAGGCTGAAAAGGTTCAGAAGTTTATTGATTATGCTTCGAGTTTTGGCTTACGCATTTATGGAACTGCCAGTGAGATTAGCCAGGAGGCACTTCAAGACATCATGCGTGCTGTTGAGGGAGAACCTTATGCAGATGTATTGTCCATGATGCTTCTTCGCTCCATGCAGCAGGCTCGCTATTCAGAGCACAATCACGGCCACTATGGCCTTGCTGCTGACTATTACACTCACTTTACCAGTCCGATTCGTCGTTATCCAGACCTTCTTGTTCACCGTATGATTCGTGATTACGGCCGTTCTAAGGAAATAGCAGAGCATTTTGAGCAAGTGATTCCAGAGATTGCGACCCAGTCTTCCAACCGGGAGCGTCGTGCTATCGAGGCCGAGCGTGAAGTAGAAGCCATGAAAAAGGCTGAGTACATGGAAGAATATGTGGGTGAAGAGTATGATGCAGTTGTATCAAGTATTGTCAAATTCGGTCTCTTTGTTGAATTGCCAAATACGGTTGAAGGCTTGATTCACATCACAAATCTACCTGAATTTTATCATTTCAACGAACGTGATTTGACTCTTCGTGGGGAGAAATCAGGAACAACTTTCCGTGTAGGTCAGCAAATCCGTATCCGAGTTGAAAGAGCGGATAAGATGACGGGTGAAATTGACTTCTCATATATCCCAAGTGAGTTTGATGTGATTGAAAAAGGCTTGAAACAGTCTAGTCGCAGTGACAGAGGGCGTGGTTCAAGTCGTCGTTCAGATAAGAAGGAAGACAAGAGAAAATCAGGACGCTCAAATGATAAGCGCAAGCATTCACAAAAAGACAAGAAGAAAAAAGGAAAGAAACCTTTTTACAAGGAAGTAGCTAAGAAAGGAGCCAAGCATGGCAAAGGGCGAGGGAAAGGTCGTCGCACAAAATAAAAAGGCGCGCCACGACTATACAATCGTAGATACGCTAGAGGCAGGAATGGTCCTGACTGGAACTGAAATCAAGAGTGTGCGAGCTGCTCGAATCAATCTCAAGGACGGTTTTGCACAAGTAAAAAATGGGGAGGTCTGGTTGAGCAACGTTCATATCGCTTCTTACGAAGAGGGTAATATCTGGAATCAGGAACCAGAACGTCGCCGCAAACTCCTGCTCCATAAGAAACAAATTCAAAAATTGGAACAAGAGACCAAAGGAACAGGAATGACACTGGTTCCCCTAAAAGTCTATATCAAAGATGGCTATGCCAAGCTTCTTTTAGGACTTGCCAAAGGGAAGCATGACTATGATAAACGGGAGTCAATCAAACGTCGTGAGCAGAATCGCGATATTGCGCGCGTGATGAAAGCTGTTAATCAGCGATAAAAAGAGGAAATGAAAATGGAAAAACTAGTTGCCTATAAACGCATGCCTTTGTGGACTAAAGAAACCATGCCAGAGGCTGTTCAGCAGAAACACAATACCAAGGTTGGGACTTGGGGCAAGATTACTGTCTTAAAAGGAACTCTCAAGTTTATTGAATTGACAGAGGATGGTGAGGTTTTAGCTGAACACCTCTTTGAAGCAGGGGCTGACAATCCCATGGCACAACCACAAGCTTGGCACCGAGTGGAGGCTGTAACAGACGATGTGGAATGGTATTTGGAGTTTTATTGTAAACCTGAGGATTATTTTCCTAAAAAATACAATACCAATCCTGTTCATTCAGAGGTCCTAGAGGCAATGCAGACAGTAAAACCAGGGAAAGCCTTGGATTTGGGCTGTGGTCAAGGTCGTAATGCACTCTTTCTAGCCCAGCAAGGTTTTGATGTGACAGCTGTGGATCAAAATGAACTGGCCCTTGAAATCTTGCAAAGCATTGTGGAGCAGGAAGATTTGGATATGCCTGTTGGTCTTTATGATATCAATTCAGCTAGCATTGGGCAAGCTTATGATTTCATCGTATCGACAGTTGTTTTGATGTTTTTGCAAGCAGACCGCATTCCTGAAATTATCAAAAATATGCAGGAGAAAACTACTGTTGGTGGCTATAATCTTATCGTCTGTGCCATGGACACGGAGGATTATCCTTGCTCAGTGAACTTCCCATTCACATTTAAAGAGGGAGAATTGGCTGAATACTACAAGGATTGGGAGTTGGTCAAGTACAATGAAAATCCTGGTCATCTTCACCGTCGCGATGAGAATGGCAATCGCATTCAACTACGCTTTGCGACCATGCTAGCTAAGAAAATCAAGTAAACACACATGAAGATTAGGAAATTTCCTGATCTTTTTTCTTTTTTACGAATAATATAGAAAAGGAGGGAAATCATGTTTGTTGCGAGAGATGCTAGGGGAGAATTGGTAAATGTGTTAGAGGATAAGCTTGAGAAGCAAGCCTACACCTGCCCAGCTTGTGGAGGTCAGCTCCGTTTGCGTCAAGGACCAAGTGTCCGGACCCATTTTGCCCACAAAACCTTAAAAGACTGTGATTTTTCCTCTGAAAATGAAAGTCAAGAACACTTGGAAAATAAGGAAGTCCTTTATCACTGGTTGAAAAAAGAGGCAGAGGTGCAATTAGAATACCCTCTTCCAGAGCTTAAACAGATTGCGGATGTATTTGTAAATGGCAATCTAGCTTTAGAGGTTCAATGTAGTCCCTTGCCTCAAAAAATTCTTAAAGAGCGTAGTGAGGGCTATCGTAGTCAGGGTTACCAAGTACTGTGGTTGCTGGGGGAAAAACTTTGGCTTAAGGAGCGGTTGACTCGTCTGCAACAAGGTTTTCTATACTTCAGTCAAAACATGGGCTTTTATGTTTGGGAAATAGACAAGGAAAAACAGCTTTTAAGGCTCAAATACCTGATTTACCAGGATCTCCGCGGTAAACTCCATTATCAGATTAAGGAATTTCCCTATGCTCACGGTAGTCTACTGGAGATATTACGTTTTCCCTATAAGAAACAAAAAATATCTCATTTTACGGTTTCTGAGGATAAGGACATTTGTCGCTATATCCGGCAACAACTCTATTATCAAAATCCCATTTGGATGAAAGAACAAGCAGAAGCCTATCAGAAGGGAGAAAATCTCCTGAATTATGGGCTGAAAGAATGGTATCCACAAATTCGACCATTAGTAGGTGATTTTTGCCAAATTGAGCAAGATTTGACTAGCTATTATAAGCATTTTCAAATCTATTACCAACAAAATCCTCAAAATGATTGGCAAAAGCTCTATCCACCAGCCTTTTATCAGCAATATTTCTTAAAAAATATGGTAGAATAGAAAGGATGGAGGAATCTAATGGTATTACAAAGACATGAAATAAATGAAAAAGATACATGGGATCTATCAACGATTTACCCAACTGACCAGGCTTGGGAAGAAGCCTTAAAAGATTTAACAGAACAATTGGAGACAGTAGCCCAGTATGAAGGCCATCTCCTGGATAGTGCGGATAGCCTACTCGAAATTACTAAATTTTCTCTTGAAATGGAACGCCAAATGGAGAAGCTTTACGTTTATGCTCATATGAAGAATGACCAAGACACACGTGAAGCCAAGTACCAAGAGTACTATGCCAAGGCCATGACTCTCTATAGCCAGCTAGACCAAGCCTTTTCATTCTATGAACCTGAATTTATGGAAATCAGTGAAAAGCAGTATGCTGACTTTTTAGAAACTCAACCAAAATTGCAGGTTTATCAACACTATTTTGACAAGCTTTTGCAAGGCAAGGATCACGTTCTTTCACAACGCGAAGAAGAATTATTGGCTGGAGCTGGAGAAATCTTTGGTTCAGCAAGTGAAACCTTCGCTATCTTGGACAATGCGGATATTGTGTTCCCTTATGTTCTTGACGATGATGGTAAGGAAGTTCAGCTATCTCATGGAACTTACACACGTTTGATGGAGTCTAAAAATCGTGAGGTTCGCCGTGGTGCCTATCAAGCCCTTTATGCGACTTACGAACAATTCCAACACACCTATGCTAAAACCTTGCAAACCAATGTTAAGGTCCAAAACTACCGTGCCAAAGTTCGCAACTACAAGAGTGCTCGTCATGCAGCCCTAGCAGCTAATTTTGTTCCAGAGAGTGTTTATGACAATTTGGTAGCAGCAGTTCGCAAGCATTTGCCACTCTTGCATCGTTACCTTGAACTTCGTTCAAAAATCTTGGGAATTTCAGACCTCAAGATGTACGATGTCTACACACCACTTTCATCTGTTGAATATAGTTTTACCTACCAAGAAGCTTTGAAAAAAGCAGAAGAAGCCTTGGCAGTCTTGGGTGAGGATTACTTGAGCCGTGTTAAACGTGCCTTTAGTGAGCGTTGGATTGATGTTTACGAAAATCAAGGCAAGCGTTCAGGAGCCTACTCTGGCGGTTCTTACGATACCAATGCCTTTATGCTCCTAAACTGGCAGGACAATCTAGATAATCTCTTTACCCTTGTCCATGAGACTGGTCACAGTATGCATTCAAGCTATACTCGTGAAACTCAGCCTTATGTTTACGGAGATTATTCTATCTTCTTGGCTGAGATTGCCTCAACGACCAATGAAAATATCTTGACGGAGAAATTATTGGAAGAAGTGGAAGATGATGCAACTCGCTTTGCTATTCTCAATAACTTCCTAGACGGTTTCCGTGGAACAGTTTTCCGCCAAACTCAATTTGCTGAGTTTGAACACGCGATTCACCAAGCAGACCAAAATGGTGAAGTCTTGACAAGCGATTTCCTAAATAAACTCTACGCAGACTTGAACCAAGAGTATTATGGTTTGAGTAAGGAAGACAATCCTGAAATCCAATACGAGTGGGCTCGCATTCCACACTTCTACTATAACTATTATGTATATCAATATTCAACAGGTTTTGCAGCAGCCTCAGCCTTGGCTGAAAAGATTGTCCATGGTAGTCAAGAAGACCGTGACCGCTATATCGACTACCTCAAGGCAGGTAAATCTGACTATCCACTTAATGTCATGAGAAAAGCTGGTGTTGATATGGAGAAGGAAGACTACCTCAACGATGCCTTTGCAGTCTTTGAACGTCGTTTGAATGAGTTTGAAGCCCTTGTTGAAAAATTGGGATTGGCATAAGATGGTTGAATCGTATAGTAAGAATGCCAACCATAACATGCGTCGTCCTGTCGTCAAAGAAGAAATTGTAGACTTGATGCGTCAGCGTCAAAAGCAAGTCACAGGTTCCTTGAAAGAATTGGAAGACTTTGCCCGTAAGGAAAATATTCCTATTATTCCCCATGAAACAGTAGCTTATTTCCGTTTTCTCATGGAAACCATGCAACCTAAAAATATACTGGAAATTGGGACGGCTATCGGTTTTTCAGCCCTTTTGATGGCTGAACATGCACCGAATGCAAAGATTACAACTATTGACCGCAATCCAGAGATGATTGGATTTGCCAAGGAAAATTTGGCCCAGTTTGACAGTCGCAAGCAAATCAAACTCCTAGAAGGAGATGCGGTAGATGTCTTATCAACCTTGACAGAGTCCTATGATTTTGTCTTTATGGATTCAGCCAAGTCTAAATACATCGTCTTTCTGCCAGAAATCCTCAAACATTTGGAAGTCGGTGGTGTGGTTGTCTTGGATGATATTTTCCAAGGTGGTGATGTTGCCAAGGATATAATGGAAGTCCGTCGTGGCCAGCGAACTATATACAGAGGCCTTCAAAGACTATTTGATGCAACCTTAGACAATCCAGGCCTCACCGCAACATTAGTACCTCTGGGTGACGGCATCCTCATGCTTCGTAAAAATATAGCAGATGTTCAATTGCCTGACAGCGAATGATTTTCAGAAAAATTTAAGAAAATATAGTAAAATAGATAGGGTAACACTTATCTCAAAGGAGTAGACATGAAGAAAAAACTATTGGCAGGTGCCATTACACTATTATCAGTAGCAACTTTAGCAGCTTGTTCGAAAGGTTCAGAAGGAGCAGATCTTATCAGCATGAAAGGGGATGTTATCACAGAACATCAATTTTATGAGCAAGTGAAAAGCAATCCTTCAGCCCAACAAGTGTTGTTGAACTTGACTATCCAAAAAGTATTTGAGAAACAATACGGTTCAGAAGTAGATGACAAAGAAGTCAATGACACGATTGCAGAAGAAGAAAAACAATATGGTGAGAACTACCAACGTGTCTTGTCACAAGCAGGAATGACTCTTGAAACACGTAAAGCTCAAATTCGTACAAGTAAATTAGTTGAGTTGGCAGTTAAAAAAGCAGCAGAAGCTGAATTGACAGATGATGCCTATAAGAAGGCCTTTGACGAGTACACTCCAGATGTAACTGCTCAAATCATCCGTTTGGACAATGAAGACAAGGCTAAAGAAATTCTTGAAAAAGCCAAAGCTAGTGATGCAGACTTTGCTCAATTAGCTAAAGATAACTCAACTGATGAGAAAACTAAAGCGAATGGTGGAGAAATTACCTTTGATTCTGCTTCAACGGAAGTACCTGAGCAAGTCAAGAAAGCTGCTTTTGCTTTAGATGTAAACGGTGTTTCTGATGTGATTACAGCAACTGGCACACAAGCCTACAGTAGCCAATATTACATTGTAAAACTCATTAAGAAAACAGAAAAATCATCTAATATTGATGACTACAAAGAAAAATTAAAAACTGTTATCTTGACTCAAAAACAAAATGATTCAACATTTGTTCAAAGCATTATCGGAAAAGAATTGCAAGCAGCCAATATCAAGGTTAAGGACCAAGCCTTCCAAAATATCTTTACCCAATATATCGGTGGTGGAGATTCAAGCTCAAGTAGTTCATCAAAAGAATAAAACAGAAAAGAGCCAAGTGCTCTTTTTCTTATGAGAAAATCTTCTATCTTAAGGGTAAGAGTTTTTTTCTTTCGGAAAAAATGGTATAATAGCAATCAAAACTAGAAAACAAACGGAATTTGGGAAGCAATTGTGTTGTTCTCATTAGATTGGTGATACTATGAAGATTAGTAAAAGGCACCTATTAAATTATTCTATTCTAGTTCCTTACTTGCTTTTATCTATTTTGGGCTTGATTGTGGTTTATTCGACAACCAGTGCTATTTTAATTCAAGAAGGTCAAAGTGCACTGCACTTGGTCCGAAGTCAGGGACTATTTTGGATATTTAGTTTGATATTGATTGCCTTGATATATAAGTTGAGACTGAATTTTTTAAGAAATGAACGTCTTTTATTTATCGTTATGTTCGTTGAGCTGATTCTTTTAGTTTTGGCTCGTTTGATTGGTATTCCTGTCAATGGAGCCTATGGCTGGATTTCTGTAGGACCTTTGACAATTCAGCCAGCCGAATATTTGAAAATTATTATTATTTGGTATCTAGCAAATAAATTTTCCAAACAACAAGAGGATATAGCTATTTATGATTTTCAAGTTTTGACACAGAATCAGTGGCTTCCTCGTGCGTTTAATGACTGGCGCTTTGTTCTCTTTGTACTGATTGGGAGCCTTGCTATTTTCCCAGATTTGGGGAATGCTTCTATTTTAGCTTTGGTTGCCTTGATTATGTATACGATTAGTGGTATCGCTTATAGATGGTTTATTGCCTTTTTGGGAATTTTGGTGGGAGTTTCTGCCCTATCCTTATCACTGATTTCTTTTATAGGGGTTGATAAGTTTTCAAAAATTCCAATATTTGGCTACGTTGCTAAGCGTTTCAGTGCCTACTTTAATCCCTTTGCCGATTTGGCAGGAGCAGGCCACCAACTCGCAAATTCCTACTTTGCCATGGTAAATGGTGGTTGGTTTGGTCTAGGTTTAGGAAATTCAATTGAAAAACGTGGCTATTTACCAGAGGCTCATACAGATTTTGTATTTTCAATTGTCATTGAAGAATTTGGATTTGTAGGGGCCGGCTTGATTTTAGCACTTGTCTTTTTCCTTATTTTACGAATCATCCTAGTAGGAATTCGTGCTAAGAATCCCTTTAATTCCATGATGGCGATTGGGGTTGGGGGGATGATGTTGATCCAGGTGTTTGTCAATATCGGTGGAATTTCTGGCATTATTCCCTCGACAGGAGTAACTTTCCCTTTCTTATCGCAAGGAGGAAACAGTCTCCTAGTCTTATCTGTAGCCATCGCCTTTGTCTTAAATATTGACGCAAGTGAAAAACGTGCCCAATTATATGAGGAGTTAGAAGCTCACTCATCAAACTATATGTAGAGCTGATAGTGGAAAGGATTACCTATGTCTCTTCAAAAATTAGAAAACTATAGTAATAAAGCTGTCGTGCAAGAAGAAGTGTTGATTTTAACAGAATTGTTAGAAGATATCACTAAAAATATGCTTGCCCCAGAGACTTTTGAAAAAATCATGCAGTTGAAAGAATTGTCAACTCAAGAAGATTATCAAGGCTTGAACCAATTGGTTACTAGTCTGTCAAATGATGAAATGGCTTATATTTCACGCTATTTCTCTATCTTGCCCCTCTTGATTAATATTTCAGAAGACGTGGATTTGGCCTATGAAATTAACCACCAAAATAATATTGATCAAGATTATCTTGGGAAATTATCAGCAACAATCAAAATGGTTGCTGAAAAAGAAAATGCGGTTGAAATTCTTGAACACTTGAATGTTGTCCCTGTTTTGACTGCCCATCCAACACAAGTACAACGTAAGAGTATGTTAGATTTGACTAATCATATCCATACCCTTTTGCGTAAGTATCGT
Source organism: uncultured Streptococcus sp. (assembly GCA_963527735.1). GTDB lineage: Bacteria > Bacillota > Bacilli > Lactobacillales > Streptococcaceae > Streptococcus. The sequence goes on along the minus strand of CAURTM010000006.1, from coordinate 39,069 downwards.
GATGTGAAATTAGGCTTGATAAATAAGGAAAAATGGCATAATGATCTCCGTCGTTACATTGAGATTATCATGCAGACAGACATGATTCGTGAAAAGAAATTGAAAGTAACCAATGAAATCACGAATGTTATGGAATACTACAATAGTTCATTCCTGAAAGCTGTTCCTCATTTGACTGCTGAGTACAAGCGCCTGGCTAAAAAACATGGCTTAGAGTTGAAACATCCTAAACCAATTACCATGGGAATGTGGATTGGTGGAGACCGTGATGGGAATCCTTTTGTTACAGCTGATACCTTGAAACAATCTGCTATGACTCAGTGTGAAGTCATCATGAACTACTATGATGAAAAGATTTACCAACTTTATCGTGAATTCTCTCTCTCAACTAGTATTGTCAATGTAAGCAAGCAAGTCAGAGAAATGGCTCGTCAATCTAAGGATAACTCTATTTATCGTGAAAAAGAGCTTTATCGTCGTGCCTTGTTTGATATTCAATCAAAAATCCAAGCAACAAAAACCTATCTGATTGAGGATAAGGAAGTTGGGGCTCGCTATGAAACGGCCAATGATTTTTATAAGGATTTAATTACTATTCGTGATTCCCTCTTGGAAAATAAGGGTGAAGCACTGATTTCTGGTGATTTTGTTGAGCTGATTCAGGCAGTTGAAATTTTTGGTTTCTATTTGGCATCTATTGACATGCGTCAAGATTCTAGTGTTCACGAAGCCTGTGTAGCCGAACTCTTGAAATCAGCTGGTATTCATTCGCATTATAGCGAACTAAGTGAAGAAGAAAAATGCCAGCTTCTCTTGAAAGAATTAGAAGAAGATCCACGTATTCTTTCTGCCACTCACGTTGAAAAATCAGAGTTACTTGAAAAAGAATTAGCAATCTTTAAGGCTGCTCGTAAGTTGAAAGATAAGTTGGGTGATGATGTCATTCGTCAGACTATCATTTCACATGCAACCAGCGTATCAGATATGCTGGAATTGGCCATCTTGCTAAAAGAAGTAGGGCTAGTTGATAAAGAAAGAGCCCGTGTCCAAATCGTTCCTCTCTTTGAAACAATCGAGGACTTGGACCACTCAGAAGAAACCATGAGAGAATACCTTTCTCTTCCTCTTGCTAAGAAATGGATTGCTTCACGCAATAACTATCAAGAAATCATGCTGGGCTACTCTGACAGTAATAAAGATGGTGGTTACTTATCATCATGTTGGACTCTCTACAAGGCTCAACAAGAATTGACTGCTATTGGAGATGAATTTGGCGTTAAGGTTACCTTCTTCCATGGTCGCGGTGGGACTGTCGGTCGTGGTGGTGGACCAACCTATGAAGCCATCACATCTCAACCGCTCAAGTCTATCAAGGATCGTATCCGTTTGACGGAGCAGGGTGAAGTAATTGGGAATAAATACGGTAATAAAGATGCGGCCTACTATAACCTTGAAATGTTAGTATCTGCAGCCATTAACCGTATGATTACTCAGAAGAAGAGTGATACCAATACCTCAAATCGTTATGAAGCCATTATGGACCAAGTAGTGGACCGTAGTTACGATATCTACCGTGATTTGGTCTTTGGTAATGATCATTTCTATGATTATTTCTTCGAGTCAAGTCCAATCAAGGCTATTTCAAGCTTTAACATTGGTTCTCGTCCAGCCGCTCGTAAGACTATTACTGAAATCGGTGGTTTGCGAGCTATCCCTTGGGTATTCTCATGGTCACAAAGCCGTGTCATGTTCCCTGGCTGGTATGGTGTCGGATCAAGCTTCAAAGAATTTATTGATAAAAATCCAGAAAATATCGCTATCCTACGAGATATGTACCAAAATTGGCCTTTCTTCCAGTCACTTCTTTCAAATGTTGATATGGTCTTGTCAAAATCAAATATGAATATTGCTTTTGAATATGCCAAACTTTGTGAAGATGATCAAGTAAAAGCAATTTATGAGACTATTCTAAATGAATGGCAAGTTACCAAGGAAGTCATCTTGGCTATCGAAGGATATGATGAACTCTTGGCTGAAAATCCATATCTAAAAGCAAGTTTGGATTATCGTATGCCTTACTTTAATATCCTCAACTATATCCAGTTGGAGTTGATTAAACGTCAACGCCGAGGAGAATTATCAAGCGATCAAGAAAAATTAATCCATACAACCATCAACGGAATTGCGACAGGATTGCGTAATTCGGGTTGATCCCTTTCAAACTTCCTCTGTTCTATAGGGGAAGTTTTTGAATATTTCAAAAAAATACTAAAAGAGTCTTGACAAGTAATTGAAAAATGATATAATTTAAACATTCAGAAAAGTAATCATTCAAACTTTTTAGAGAGTCTGTGGTAGCTGAAAACAGATAAGTGGTGATGATGAAAATTGGGCTGGATGTTATTTAGAATTTGAAATCATAAAAATTCGGTGAGCACACCTTACAGTGCATCTCGTTATTGCGAGACAGAGCGATAGGGAAATTCCCTATAATTGAGGTGGTACCGCGCATCGACGTCCTCACACAAGTTTTTTGTGTGAGGACTTTTTTGATGGAGGTTAGTATGGAAAGAAAACGATGGCGTCGCTTGTTTAGATAAGTGAAGTATTTTAAAAGAATGAAAAGGAGAAATAGAATGAAAAATAAACGTTTAATTGGAATTATCGCTGCATTAGCAGTCTTAGTAGCAGGAAGCTTGATTTACTCTTCAATGAATAAACCAGAAGCTAAGAATGAGAAGAAAGTTGCCAAAGTTGGTGTTCTTCAGTTTGTGAGCCATCCATCTCTTGATTTGATTTATAAAGGAATTCAAGATGGACTTGCAGAAGAAGGATATAAAGATGACCAAGTTAAAATCGATTTTATGAACTCAGAAGGTGACCAAAGTAAGGTTGCGACAATGAGTAAACAATTGGTTGCAAATGGGAATGACCTTGTGGTTGGTATTGCAACACCAGCTGCTCAAGGTTTGGCTAGTGCAACAAAAGATCTACCGGTTATCATGGCCGCTATTACAGACCCAATCGGAGCTAACTTGGTTAAAGATTTGAAAAAACCAGGTGGCAACATTACAGGGGTATCTGACCACAACCCAGCTCAACAACAAGTTGAACTCATCAAAGCTTTGACACCAAATGTGAAAACAATCGGAGCCCTTTACTCAAGTAGCGAAGACAATTCAAAAACACAGGTAGAAGAATTTAAGGCTTATGCTGAAAAAGCAGGTTTGACAGTGGAAACATTTGCAGTTCCTTCAACAAATGAAATTGCTTCAACAGTTAACGTTATGACTAGCAAGGTTGATGCTATCTGGGTTCCAATCGACAACACCATTGCATCTGCCTTTTCAACAGTTGTATCAAGCAATCAATCAGCTAAAAAGCCAATCTATCCAAGCGCGACTGCCATGGTAGAAGCAGGTGGCTTGGCATCAGTTGTAGTTGACCAACATGATCTCGGTGTGGCAACTGGTAAAATGATTGCTCAAGTTTTGAAAGGTGCTAAACCAGCTGATACTCCAGTCAATGTCTTTTCAACTGGTAAATCAGTAATCAACAAAAAATTGGCACAAGAGCTAGGTATTACGATTCCTGAATCTGTTCTAAAAGAAGCAGGACAAGTGATTGAATAATCTGTAATGGAGGAGTTGGGGACATCTCCTCCAATTTTTTACAATAAAAAGCATATAGAAAAGGTTAAGAAACAGATGATATTATCTATTATTTCTCAAGGATTTGTCTGGGCTATTTTAGGTCTGGGGATCTTTATGACATTTAGGATTTTGAACTTTCCAGATATGACGACAGAAGGTTCCTTCCCTCTTGGGGGAGCTGTTGCTGTCACTTTGATAACCAAAGGCGTGAACCCATTTTTAGCGACAATTGTTGCTGTTGGAGCCGGTTGTTTGGCTGGAATGGCAGCAGGACTTCTTTATACAAAAGGGAAGATTCCAACCTTGCTCTCAGGGATTTTGGTGATGACTTCCTGTCACTCTATCATGCTCTTGATTATGGGACGTGCAAATTTAGGACTGCTTGGAACCAAGCAAATTCAGGATGTTTTGCCTTTTGACTCGGATTTGAATCAACTTTTGACAGGTCTCATCTTTGTGAGTATTGTTATTGCTCTCATGCTCTTTTTCTTGGATACCAAACTTGGACAAGCCTATATTGCTACAGGTGACAATCCTGATATGGCTAGAAGTTTCGGGATTCATACTGGACGCATGGAGCTCATGGGCTTGGTCTTATCAAATGGTGTGATTGCCCTTGCAGGTGCCCTCATTGCTCAGCAAGAAGGCTATGCCGATGTGTCTCGAGGGATCGGAGTTATCGTTGTGGGGCTTGCAAGTTTGATTATTGGAGAAGTTATTTTCAAGAGTTTGAGCTTGGCAGAACGTTTGGTTACCATTGTTGTCGGTTCTATCGCTTATCAATTCTTAGTGTGGGCAGTTATTGCGCTTGGCTTTAATACAAGTTACCTTCGTTTGTACAGCGCCGTGATTTTAGCAGTCTGCCTCATGATTCCAACATTTAAGCAAACAATCTTGAAAGGAGCCAAATTAAGCAAATGACAGCAATTGTAGAATTAAAAAATGCAACCAAAGTCGTTAAAAATGGCTTTGATGAAGAAAAGATTATCTTAAATGATGTTTCCTTAGAAATTTTTGAACAGGATTTCATCACGATTTTAGGTGGAAATGGTGCTGGTAAATCAACTCTCTTTAACACTATTGCAGGTACCTTATCACTAACCAGTGGAACCATCCGTATTTTAGGTGAAGATGTCACTAAGTTTTCACCAGAAAAGCGGGCTAAGTATCTGTCTCGTGTCTTTCAAGATCCGAAGATGGGGACAGCTCCTCGTATGACAGTGGCTGAAAATTTTTTGATTGCCAAGTTTCGTGGTGAAAAGCGTGGACTGTTTCCGAGACGTCTGGCTAGCTATAAGGATGAATTTCAGGCAACTATTGAAAAAGTGGGAAATGGTCTTGAGAAACACTTGAATACACCGATTGAGTTCTTATCAGGTGGACAAAGACAGGCTTTGAGTCTCTTGATGGCAACCTTGAAGCGACCTGAATTACTCTTGTTAGACGAGCATACTGCAGCCCTTGATCCAAAGACCAGTGTGGCCTTGATGGAATTGACGGATGAATTTGTCAAGAAAGACCAGCTGACAGCGCTTATGATTACCCACCATATGGAAGATGCTCTCAAATATGGCAATCGCTTGATTGTTATGAAGGAAGGTCGTATCATCCAAGACTTGAAACAAGAAGAAAAAGAAAAAATGAAAATCTCTGATTATTATCAGCTCTTTGAATAAAGTAGGGAAAATGCGTGAAATGGTTTACTTTTTTTCTGAAATAAAGTATACTATATAAAGTAAACTATGATAACATGGAGGTATTGTGTATGGTTGACAAACAAGTCATTGAAGAAATCAAAAACAATGCCAACATTGTGGAAGTCATAGGAGATGTGATTTCTTTACAAAAGGCAGGACGGAACTATCTAGGGCTCTGTCCTTTTCATGGTGAAAAAACACCTTCTTTCAACGTTGTAGAGGACAAGCAGTTTTACCACTGTTTTGGTTGTGGTCGCTCTGGTGATGTCTTTAAGTTCATCGAGGAGTACCAAGGGGTTCCCTTTATGGAGGCTGTCCAAATCTTAGGTCAGCGTGTTGGGATTGAGGTTGAAACACCGCTTTATAGTGAACAGAAGCCAGCCTCGCCTCACCAAGCTCTTTATGATATGCACGAAGATGCAGCTAAATTTTATCATGCTATTCTCATGACAACGACCATGGGGGAAGAGGCCAGAAACTACCTCTATCAGCGTGGTTTGACAGATGAAGTGCTCAAGCATTTTCGGATTGGTTTAGCACCTCCAGAACGAAACTATCTCTATCAACGTTTGGCTGGTCAGTATCGTGAAGAGGATTTCTTGGATTCGGGACTATTTTACCTCTCAGATGCCAACCAATTTGTAGACACCTTTCACAATCGGATTATGTTTCCCCTGACCAATGACCAGGGAAAGGTTATTGCCTTCTCAGGTCGCATCTGGCAGAAAACGGATTCACAAACTTCTAAGTATAAAAATAGCCGATCGACTGCAATTTTTAACAAAAGTTACGAATTATATCATATGGATAGGGCAAAAAAATCTTCTGGAAAAGCCAGTGAGATTTATCTGATGGAAGGGTTCATGGATGTCATTGCAGCCTATCGGGCTGGAATCGAAAATGCTGTGGCATCTATGGGAACAGCCTTGAGTCGAGAGCATGTTGAGCATCTGAAAAGGTTAACGAAGAAGTTGGTTCTTGTTTACGATGGCGATAAGGCTGGGCAAGCTGCGACATTGAAAGCGCTGGACGAAATTGGTGATATGCCTGTGCAGATTGTCAGCATGCCTGATAACTTGGATCCAGATGAATATCTACAAAAAAATGGTCCAGAAGACTTGGCCTATCTATTAACGAAAACTCGTATTAGTCCGATTGAGTTTTACATTCACCAGTATAAGCCTGAAAATAGTGAAAATCTGCAGGCTCAGATTGAGTTTATTGAAAAAATAGCTCCCTTGATTGTTCAAGAAAAGTCTATCACTGCTCAAAACAGTTATATTCATATTTTAGCTGACAGTCTGGCATCCTTTGATTATGCCCAGATTGAGCAGATTGTTAATGAGAGTCGTCAGGCGCAAAGGCAGAATCGTATGGAAGGAATTTCCAGACCGACGCCAATCACTATGCCTGTCACCAAGCAATTATCGGCTATTGTGAGGGCAGAAGCCCATCTACTTTATCGAATGATGGAATCTCCCCTTGTTTTGAATGATTACCGTTTGCGAGAAGACTTTGCATTTGACACTCCTGAATTTCAGGTTTTATATGACTTGCTTGGCCAGTATGGAAATCTTCCTCCAGAAGTTCTAGCAGAGCAGACAGAGGAAGTTGAAAGAGCATGGTATCAAGTTTTAGCTCAGGATTTGCCTGCTGAGATATCACCTCAGGAACTTAGTGAAGTAGAAATGACTCGAAACAAGGCTCTCTTGAATCAGGACAATATGAGAATCAAAAAGAAGGTGCAGGAAGCGAGCCATGTAGGTGATACAGACACAGCCTTAGAAGAATTGGAACGTTTAATTTCCCAAAAGAGAAGAATGGAGTAATAATGGCAACAAAACAAAAAGAAGTAACAACATTTGACGTACAAGTAGCAGAATTTATCCGTAATCATAAACAAAAAGGGACAGCAACTGATGATGAAATCAATGCTAGTCTGGTGATTCCTTTTACCTTGGATGCTGATGGGATTGAAGATCTCTTGCAACGAATTCAGGATGCAGGGATTTCTATCACAGATAACGAAGGAAATCCGAGTGCGCGTGTTCTTAGCACTGAAGAAGAACCAGAACTCAGCGATGAGGATTTGATTGGTTCAACTTCGGCTAAGGTTAATGACCCTGTCCGTATGTACTTGAAAGAAATAGGGGTCGTTCCTCTTTTGACCAATGAAGAGGAAAAAGAATTGGCACTAGCAGTTGAAGCTGGTGATATCGAAGCTAAACAACGTCTTGCGGAAGCCAACCTTCGTTTAGTTGTTTCTATTGCCAAACGCTATGTTGGACGCGGTATGCAGTTTCTTGACTTGATTCAAGAAGGGAATATGGGCTTGATGAAGGCAGTTGATAAGTTTGACTATTCTAAAGGATTTAAGTTCTCAACGTACGCAACTTGGTGGATTCGTCAGGCTATCACTCGTGCCATCGCTGATCAAGCTCGTACCATCCGTATCCCAGTCCACATGGTTGAAACGATTAACAAGCTTGTTCGTGAACAGCGTAACCTTCTTCAAGAATTGGGGCAAGATCCAACACCAGAACAAATCGCTGAACGTATGGATATGACCCCTGACAAGGTTCGTGAAATCTTGAAGATTGCTCAAGAACCAGTATCTCTTGAAACTCCAATTGGTGAAGAGGATGATAGCCATCTTGGGGACTTTATCGAAGATGAAGTGATTGAAAATCCAGTGGACTATACAACTCGTATCGTTTTGCGTGAGCAGTTGGATGAGGTCTTGGATACTCTTACAGACCGTGAAGAAAATGTTCTGCGACTACGTTTCGGCCTAGATGATGGAAAAATGCGCACACTTGAAGATGTGGGGAAAGTCTTTAACGTAACCCGTGAGCGTATCCGTCAGATTGAAGCCAAGGCTTTGAGAAAACTACGCCAACCAAGTCGCAGCAAACCGCTTCGTGATTTTATTGAAGACTAAGAGTGAGGATGAATATGGCTTATACAGAAGAGCAAATTGAAAACATCAAAACACGAATTTTATCAGCCTTGGAAGAAGTTATCGACCCTGAGTTGGGAATCGATATTGTCAATCTTGGTTTGATTTATGAGATTCGTTTTGACGGTGACACAGGACAAACAGAGATTGATATGACGTTGACAACTATGGGTTGTCCCCTAGCTGACCTTTTGACGGACCAGATTTATGATGCCATGACAGAGGTGCCAGAAGTAACGGATACTGAGGTCAAATTAGTCTGGTATCCAGCCTGGACAGTTGAAAAAATGAGTCGCTATGCACGCATTGCCCTAGGCATTAAATAAACATATAAAAGCATGTGAGAGATTATTGGAAAAGCGAGGAAATTTCCCCCTCTTTTCCTCTAGTCTCTCCTTTCTTTTGCTGATTTTATTCAAAGAAAATGATATAATAGTAGTTATGGAAAAAAAGAAATTACGCATCAATATGTTGAGTTCAAGTGAGAAAGTAGCAGGACAAGGAGTTTCAGGTGCTTACCGTGAATTAGTTCGTCTTCTTCACCGTGATGCCAAGGACCAATTGATTGTTACAGAAAATCTTCCAATCGAAGCCGATGTGACTCACTTTCATACAATTGATTTCCCCTATTATTTATCAACCTTCCAAAAGAAACGCTCAGGAAGGAAAATTGGCTATGTACATTTCTTACCTGATACACTTGAGGGGAGTTTGAAAATTCCATTTTTCTTAAAGGGAATTGTGAAACGCTATGTATTTTCTTTTTACAACCGGATGGAGCACTTGGTGGTGGTCAATCCTATGTTTATCGAGGATTTGGTGGCAGCTGGTATTCCACGTGAAAAAGTGACCTATATTCCTAACTTTGTAAACAAGGAAAAATGGCATCCTCTTCCACAGGAAGAGGTAGCGAGACTGCGAACAGAGCTAGGTCTTAGTGACAATCAGTTTATCGTAGTAGGTGCTGGTCAAGTTCAGAAGCGCAAAGGGATTGATGATTTTATCCGTCTGGCTGAGGAATTGCCTCAGATTACCTTTATCTGGGCAGGTGGTTTCTCTTTTGGTGGTATGACAGATGGTTATGAACGCTATAAGAAAATTATGGAGAATCCCCCTAAAAATTTGATTTTTCCAGGTATTGTATCGCCAGAGCGGATGCGCGAATTGTATGCCCTAGCGAATCTTTTCTTGCTTCCTAGTTACAATGAGCTCTTTCCGATGACGATTTTAGAGGCTGCCAGTTGTGAAGCTCCTATTATGTTGCGTGATTTAGATCTTTATAAGGTAATTTTGGAGGGGAATTATCGGGCGACAGCAGACAGAGAAGAGATGAAAGAAGCTATTCTGGAATATCAAGCAAATCCTGCTGCTTTAAAAGATTTGAAAGAAAAAGCTAAGAATATTTCTAGAGAGTATTCAGAAGAGCATCTGTTACAAATCTGGTTGGACTTTTATGAGAAACAAGCCGCTTTAGGGAGAAAATAAAAAGTGAGGTAATCTATGCGAATTGGTTTATTTACAGATACCTATTTTCCTCAGGTTTCAGGTGTTGCGACCAGTATTCGAACCTTGAAAACAGAACTTGAAAAGCAGGGGCATGCTGTTTTTATCTTTACGACAACAGATAAGGATGTCAATCGTTATGAAGATTGGCAAATTATCCGCATTCCAAGTGTTCCTTTCTTTGCTTTTAAGGATCGCCGCTTTGCCTATCGAGGTTTCAGCAAGGCGCTTGAAATTGCTAAACAATATCAACTGGATATTATCCATACTCAGACAGAATTTTCTCTTGGCTTGTTGGGAATTTGGATTGCGCGTGAATTGAAGATTCCAGTCATCCATACCTATCACACCCAGTACGAAGACTATGTGCATTATATTGCTAAGGGGATGTTGATTCGTCCTAGTATGGTCAAGTATCTGGTTAGAGGTTTTTTGCATGATGTGGATGGGGTTATTTGCCCGAGTGAGATTGTCCGTGATTTACTATCGGACTATAAGGTCAAGGTTGAAAAACGGGTCATTCCTACTGGGATTGAATTAGCCAAGTTTGAGCGTCCGGAAATCAAGCAAGAAAATCTGAAAGAACTACGTAGTAAACTAGGGATTCAAGATGGTGAAAAGATGTTGCTGAGTCTTTCGAGAATTTCCTATGAAAAAAATATTCAAGCAGTTTTAGCAGCTTTTGCAGAAGTTCTGAAAGAAGAAGACAAGGTTAAACTGGTGGTAGCTGGGGACGGTCCTTATCTGGATGACCTCAAAGAGCAGGCCCAGAAACTAGAGATTCAAGACTTTGTTATCTTTACAGGTATGATTGCTCCTAGTGAGACAGCTCTTTACTATAAGGCGGCGGATTTCTTCATCTCGGCCTCGACAAGTGAAACACAAGGCTTGACCTACTTGGAAAGCTTAGCCAGTGGAACGCCTGTCATTGCTCATGGAAATCCTTATCTGGACAATCTTATCAGTGATAAAATGTTTGGAACCTTGTACTATGGAGAACATGACTTGGCTGGCGCTATTTTGGAAGCCCTGATTGCAACGCCAGATATGAATGAGCATACCTTATCAGAGAAATTATATGAGATTTCAGCTGAGAACTTTGGAAAAAGAGTACATGAGTTTTATCTGGATGCCATTATTTCAAATAACTTCCAGAAAGATTTGGCTAAAGATGATACGGTTAGTCAGCGTATCTTTAAGACAGTTTTGTATCTACCGCAAAAGGTGGTCGCTGTACCGGTAAAAGGCTCTAGACGCATGCTGAAGGCTTCAAAAACACAATTGATCAGCATCAGAGATTATTGGAAAGACCATGAAGAATAGAAAGAGGAATAGCTATGAAAAAACAATTGATGAGAAGTAGTCGTGATAAAAAGATTGCTGGTGTTTGTGCCGGTGTGGCTTATTATTTTGATATAGATCCTACTATTGTTCGTGTAATATGGGGTGTTCTTGCTTTTGGTTACGGAGCTGGGATTGTAGCTTATATCATTTTATGGATTATTGCTCCGGTAGCAAGTGACTATTGAAAACTAGCTCAATTCATGCTAAGATAATAGAAAATAGAATGTAACGAAGGAGAGAAAAATGGCATTTGGAGATAATGGAAATCGTAAAAAAACTATGTTTGAGAAAATAACCTTGTTTATCGTGATTATCATGCTAGTAGCAAGTTTATTGGGAATTTTTGCAACTGCAATTGGTGCCCTCAGTAATCTATAAAATAGATTCAAGAAAATTTAGTGACTGGGATTTCCCAGCCCTTTTTTAAAGTGAGAAGAAAAAATGAGTATGTTTTTAGATACAGCCAAGATTAAGGTCAAGGCTGGTAATGGTGGCGATGGTATGGTTGCCTTTCGCCGTGAAAAATATGTCCCTAATGGCGGTCCTTGGGGTGGTGACGGTGGTCGTGGAGGCAATGTCATCTTCGTTGTAGATGAAGGTCTACGTACCCTCATGGATTTCCGCTATAATCGCCATTTCAAGGCTGATTCTGGTGAGAAAGGAATGACCAAAGGGATGCATGGTCGTGGTGCTGAAGACCTTAGAGTTCGAGTACCACAAGGTACGACTGTTCGTGATGCAGAGACTGGCAAGGTTTTGACAGATTTGATTGAACACGGGCAAGAATTTATCGTTGCTCACGGTGGTCGTGGTGGTCGTGGAAATATCCGCTTTGCGACACCAAAAAATCCTGCACCGGAAATCTCTGAAAATGGAGAACCAGGTCAGGAACGTGAGTTACAATTGGAACTAAAAATCTTGGCAGATGTCGGTTTAGTAGGATTCCCATCTGTAGGGAAATCAACACTTTTAAGTGTTATTACCTCAGCTAAACCTAAAATTGGTGCCTACCACTTTACGACCATTGTGCCAAATCTAGGTATGGTTCGTACCCAATCAGGTGAATCCTTTGCAGTAGCCGATCTGCCAGGTTTGATTGAAGGCGCTAGTCAAGGTGTTGGTCTGGGAACTCAGTTCCTCCGTCACATCGAGCGTACACGTGTCATCCTTCACATCATTGATATGTCAGCTAGCGAAGGACGTGATCCTTATGAGGACTACTTAGCTATCAATAAGGAGTTAGAGTCTTATAACCTCCGTCTCATGGAGCGTCCACAGATTATTGTAGCTAATAAGATGGACATGCCTGAGAGTCAGGAAAATCTTAAAGAATTTAAGAAAAAATTGGCTGAAAACTACGATGAATTTGAAGAGTTACCAGCTATCTTCCCAATATCTGGTTTGACTAAGCAAGGTCTGGCAACGCTATTGGATGCTACAGCTGAATTGCTAGACAAGACACCAGAATTCTTGCTCTATGATGAGTCAGATATGGAAGAAGAAGCTTACTATGGATTTGACGAGGAAGAGAAAGCCTTTGAAATTAGCCGTGATGACGATGCTACATGGGTGCTTTCTGGTGAAAAACTGATGAAACTCTTTAATATGACCAACTTTGATCGTGATGAATCTGTCATGAAATTTGCCCGCCAGCTTCGTGGTATGGGGGTTGATGAAGCCCTTCGTGCGCGTGGTGCTAAGGATGGGGACTTGGTTCGCATTGGTAAATTTGAGTTTGAATTTGTAGACTAGGAGACTGGTATGGGAGATAAACCGATATCTTTCCGAGATGCGGATGGCAATTTCGTTTCCGCTGCAGATGTTTGGAATGAAAAGAAATTGGAAGAACTATTTAATCGTCTCAATCCAAATCGTGCCTTGAGATTGGCACGAACTAAAAAAGACAATCCATCACAGTAAAGAAGACAAAACTCCAATTATCAGTCAAGTTAACTGTAACAAATAGAAGCTAAGATCTAGAAAGGGCAAAATTTGTCCTTTCTTTTCACTTATAAATTATAATATATTGAAATGGAATATAAACAAATATACTAGGAAATTCAAATCAAATATTTAACAAGGCTTTATAAGTCGTGTTGTTCTATTCTAGCTTCAAGACACTGTATTTTTTCTATTAAAAAAGAATTTTTTTACAAAAATGGTTGGTTGTTTAGTTTATTTATGCTATAATAGGAGCAATTATTTTTAGGAGGTGTCAGTATGTCTTATTTGTTTGAGATATTACCGAGTTTATTGAGCGGTGCAAGCATGACTTTACAGGTTTTTGCACTGGTCTTGATTTTTTCTATTCCCTTGGGCGTTTTGATTGCCTTTGCCTTGCAAGTCCATTGGAAGTTCCTCCATCATCTTATTAACATTTATATCTGGATCATGCGGGGCACACCCTTGCTTTTGCAATTGATTTTTATCTATTATGTGCTACCAAGTATTGGGATCCGTTTAGACCGTCTTCCTGCGGCCATCATTGCCTTTGTTCTCAATTATGCGGCTTACTTTGCTGAAATCTTCCGTGGGGGAATTGATACCATTCCTAAAGGTCAATATGAGGCTGCTAAGGTCTTGAAGTTCAGTCCTTTTGCCACAGTACGCTATATTATCTTGCCCCAAGTGACCAAGATTGTTCTTCCTAGTGTCTTTAATGAAGTCATGAGTTTGGTCAAGGATACCTCTCTGGTCTATGCTCTAGGCATTTCAGACCTTATCTTGGCGAGTCGAACAGCTGCAAACCGTGACGCCAGTCTGGTTCCTATGTTCTTGGCAGGAGCCATTTACTTGATTTTGATTGGGATTGTGACAATTATTTCCAAAAAAGTTGAGAAGAAGTACAGTTATTATAGATAGGAGGCTGCCATGTTAGAATTACAAAATATCAATAAGGGATTTGGTGAAAAGCAAATTTTATCCAATTTCAGTCTAAAAATTCCTGAAAAGCAAATCCTGGCTATCGTTGGGCCTTCTGGTGGAGGTAAGACAACTCTCTTACGTATGCTTGCGGGTCTTGAAACCATTGATTCAGGGCAAATCTTTTATAATGGAGAACCTTTAGAACTGGATGAATTGGAGAAGCGAAATTTACTGGGATTTGTATTCCAAGATTTTCAACTTTTCCCTCATTTATCAGTTCTAGACAATTTGACCTTATCTCCTGTGAAAACCATGGGAATGAAGCAGGATGAGGCTGAGCAGAAGGCGCGAGGTCTCTTGGAGCAATTGGGACTGGCAGGACATGCAGATGCCTATCCATTCTCACTATCTGGTGGGCAAAAGCAGCGGGTGGCCTTGGCGCGTGCTATGATGATTGACCCAGAAATCATTGGCTACGATGAACCAACTTCTGCCCTAGATCCAGAATTGCGCTTGGAAGTGGAAAAACTAATCTTGCAAAATAGGGAACTTGGCATGACGCAGATTGTGGTTACCCACGATTTACAGTTCGCTGAAAATATCGCAGATCAGATTCTCAAGGTTGAGCCCAAGTAGGAGGTACCAATGACTAATAAGAAAATTGCTTTAGTGTTGGTTTCGTTCCTGACTCTCTTTTTAACAGCTTGTACTCAGAAGGCTAGTGATCCAAAGCAGGATAACTGGGATAAGTATCAAGAGCAGGGGAGTATAACCATTGGTTTTGACAATACCTTTGTACCCATGGGTTTTGAAGAAAAGAATGGCCAATATACAGGCTTTGATATTGACTTAGCACAATCTGTCTCTGAAAAATTAGGTTTTAAGGTTCAATTTCAGCCAATCGACTGGGATATGAAGGAGACGGAACTGCAAAATGGAACCATAGATGCCATCTGGAATGGCTATTCTGCCACTGATGAACGCCGAGAAAAGGTTGCCTTTAGCATTCCATATATGGAAAATCAGCAAGTTCTGGTTGCGAAGAAAAGCCAGCAAATTCATTCAGTAGAGGATATGAAGGATAAGACCTTGGGAGCCCAAGCCGGTTCCTCTGGTTATTTAGACTTTGAAGCCCAGCCAGATTTACTGAAAAATCGTGTCAAAGATCAGAAGGCTAATCAGTACCAGAGTTTTAATGAGGCCTTGATTGATTTGAAAAATGACCGGATTGATGCTCTGTTAATTGACCGAGTGTATGCTAATTACTATCTTCAGTCTGAGGGTATATTAAATGACTACAATGTCTTTTCACCTGGATTTGAGAGTGAATCTTTTGCGGTCGGAGTTAGACCAGCAGACAAGAGATTGCTGCAAGCTTTAAATCAAGCCTTTATTGCACTACATCAAGAAGGGAAGTTCCAAGAAATTAGCCAAAAATGGTTTGGTGATGATGTAGCAACCAAAGAAGTGAAAAGTAGAGATTGAGTTTTTACTCAGTCTCTTTTTGCATCAAAAAATCCTCTGGCAAGTACCAGAGGATAAGAGTATTATTTCATTGTTGGGAAGAGCAATACATCACGGATAGTAGTTGTATCAGTGAGAAGCATGCAGAGACGGTCGATACCGATTCCCAAACCACCTGTTGGTGGCATACCGTATTCAAGAGCCTCGATGTAGTCGTAGTCGATGCCTGTCGCTTCATCGTCACCAAGTTCTTTGGCTTTAGCTTGGGCTTCGAAACGGCTAAGTTGATCGATTGGGTCGTTCAACTCAGTAAAGGCATTACCGTACTCCTTAGTCATGATGAAGAGCTCGAAACGGTCAGTAAAGCGTTGGTCTTCAGGATTCTTCTTAGCGAGTGGAGATACAGCTA
This sequence comes from uncultured Streptococcus sp., assembly GCA_963527735.1. GTDB lineage: Bacteria > Bacillota > Bacilli > Lactobacillales > Streptococcaceae > Streptococcus. Next base: position 23,175 of record CAURTM010000006.1, on the reverse strand, counting down.
CTGGATGTCCATAGACAAAGGTTGGTTGGATCAAGGTTTCTTCAACAAACTCTTCAAAGAAAGCATTGATAATGTGACCAACTTCAGTGTAGTGTTTCTCAACTGGCACTTTCTTCTCAGCAGCGATAGCTTTAGCTTCTTCCAAAGTCATATCTTGCCAGAAATCTACACCAGTAATTCCTTTGATAGCATCCACCATGTGAACACGTTTAAATGGTTCATTGATCTTGATTTCAGTACCTTGATAGTTAACTGGACCATCACCCTTAACTGATTTAGTAGCGTGTTGGATAATGCCTTCCGTCAAGTCCATGATATCTTGGAAGTCTGCATAAGCTTGGTAAACTTCGATAGAAGTGAACTCAGGGTTATGTGTAGCATCCATTCCTTCGTTACGGAAGATACGGCCAATCTCATAGACACGCTCCATACCACCAACAATAAGGCGTTTTAAGTGAAGCTCAGTTGCGATACGAAGGACCATGTCAATGTTTTGGGCATTGTGGTGGGTGATAAATGGACGGGCAGCAGCACCACCAGCCTCGTTGTGAAGAACAGGTGTTTCCACTTCAAGGAAACCTTTTTGATCAAGGTAACGACGGATTTCAGAGATGATTTTTGAACGAGTGACAAAACGCTCGAAGCTTTCACGGTTAGAAATCAAGTCCAAGTAACGTTTACGGTAAATTGTTTCAACGTCTGTCAAACCGTGGAATTTCTCTGGCAGAGGACGAAGAGCCTTAGATAAGTGTGTGATGTGAGTCGCCTTGATAGAGAGTTCTCCCATATCTGTACGCATCACTTCACCTTCGACACCAAGGAAGTCACCAAGGTCTGCTTTTTTGAAGATTTCGTAGTTTTCTTCACCGACAGCATCCTTACGAACGTAGATCTGGATTTGACCTTCGCGGTCTTGAAGGTGGGCAAAACCTACTTTACCTTTACCACGTTTGGTTACCAAGCGTCCTGCGATAGTAGCTGTTTCATTTTTATCATGTAATTGTTCTTTATCGAGGTCAGCAAATTTATCTTTTAATTCTTGTGAATTTGCAGTGCGTTCAAAGCGTTTTCCGAAAGGATCGATTCCTTGTTCACGGAGCGCAGCCATTTTTTCACGGCGAACGATCTGCTGGTCATTTAGTTCTTCCATATGTTCTGTTGACATGGGATCCTCCTAGTTTTACTCAAAATTGAATACGATGAGTCATTTTTTGCGATACTCCCATTTTATCATAAATAAGCAAGAAATTCACGGATAATCTTTCAAAACTAAAAAGAACTTGACGCTAAAATCAAGTTCTGTTATTGATAGGAAGTATCATTCCAAGTATCGAGAGTAAATGTTTCAAAATCATGGGTTTCTAGAATGGTTAGGCTGGCATTTGCTAGACCGCCATCTTTACGAAGAAGTGGTTCTTTATATCCTAGAAGAGTACGAAGACTGGCAGTAAGATTGGCGCCGTGTCCGACAATTAGAATACGCTCAGCTGGACTATCTTTTAATGATTTGATAAATTGGATGGTCCGTTGCGTGGTGCTATAGAGGGATTCGGCTCCAAACATTTGAGTGTCAAATTGAGCAAGGTTAGATCGGAAAGCTTTGATCTGTTGTGGGTAAATAGATTCCAAGGTTGCGATTTTCAAACCTTCTAATTTCCCCAGTTGCCATTCACGGAGATTAGGAACACTTTCTAAAGGACAGGGCGTATGGAGTTGACTTTGGATAATCTCAGCAGATCTGACCGCTCGAGGTAAATCACTTGAATAAATCTGATCGAAAGGAACATCCTTGAGATACTGGCCAAGTCGTTTTAGGGTGTCAATGGATTCAGGAAGAAGTGGAGAGTCTCCACTAGCACCTTGAAAGCGTCCTTCTTGGTTCCAGAGGGTACGACCGTGGCGGACAAAGTAGAGTTTCATTCTTGGCTGTCCTCCAAGATATCTACAAAGCCAGCTTTTACAAAGCTAGCCAAGTCTTGTGGAGCGACGATAATGCTGTGACCAACTTCCCCAGCAGAGACAATCATTTGATCCAAGTCTAGAGCAATTTTATCGATAAAAATGGGATAATTATGTTTCTGACGAATACCGACAGGATTATTGGCTCCATGAATGTAACCTGTTGTTTTTTCCAAGTCCTTTTGTGGAATCATGCTCACTTTTTTATTGCCAGAAATTTTGGCTAGTTTCTTTTCAGACAAGTGTTGGGTGATAGGGACAATTCCGATAATCGGTCCTGTTTTATCTCCCAAAAGAGCCAAGGTTTTGAAAATCTGATCTCGTTCATAACCTTGAGGAAGTTCTCCTTCCAGGGCATTGATTTGAATCCCCTGATGTGGGATACCTGCTTTAGACAGAATTTGTTCTACCAATGTTTTTTTGATTTTAACTTTTTTTGCCATTATTTATACTTATCCTCCAATTGGCTCATCCAAATACCAAGCCAGATTCCCAGTGCAAAGAAGAAGGCGATGATGACATATCCGACAAGTGAAAGACCTGTGTATTGGATACTTTCAGCGTTTCCTGCATTTGGAATCAAAATCAAAAGGGTACTTGATAGGACGATACCGATGATGAAATGATAGACGCGTGAGTGATAGTTGTTTAAGGCATAATCCATCAATTTTGAAAAAATGATGAGAGTTGCACCTGCACCAATTCCAATCGGGAAGAAGGTTCCCAAGAGATCAAAGGTTTTAAAACCAGTCAACATAGGAGCATAGAGACCCAAAATCAAAAGTAGATTTGATGGACTGAGGCCAGGAACTAATACGCCAAGAGCCAGCAGTGCACCAGCTAGGACGAAATTAAGAAAGCTGGCACTCAAGGTTCCAACGACAAAATTTAAGGCATAGAGTCCTAAACCAGAAATGATAAAGGTTGTCCAGAACCAAACTAAATCAATTTTGTCTCGGTCAGATTCTCGAGTTGATTCTTTGAGAAGGCTAGGAACTGTACCAATGATGGCACCCGCAAAGCTCCATAGGACAAAGACCTGATAATTTTCAAGCAGGTATTCAATCGGGTAGGAAAATAAGCCGATTCCCAGAAGCATACCGATGGCAACTGGAATAAAGTACAAAACATTTTCTTTAAAGTCTTTAAAAGGATGGGCCAGAAAGCCAATCATCCGTTCGTAAATGCCTAAGATTGCTGCTAGAACTCCTCCGGAAATTCCCGGTAGGATAAATCCAAGAGCAATCACAATCCCTTTAATAAGGCGTGCTAACCATGAGAGCATATATTTCCTCCAACTATTTCTATTTCAAAAAATCCTTACTATATTGTATCACAATCAAACACAAAAAGAAAAAGCAAATGCTAAACAAATGCTTTTAAGGTTTTAAAAAGATTTTTCTAAAGGTTTCTTCTTTGTTTTTTAAGGGAGAGATGACGTTGATATCCAAATCGTGGTCAAAGCCGGCAATTTTCCCTTTAGATGTGTATTGGTGGATGTCATAATCTAAATCAGTTTTAGGACTGCTCTCCAAAAATCCTGAGTCTGAGCCGTAGGACGGAATCCAAACAGAGGTAAACTTGCCTGTATCAATACTATGTTCTTCCATGAAGTAGACACCAACGTAGATTCCGATGTTTTTAGCACCTAGTGATGCTAGTTTTGCTCGAAAGGCTTCAACACCCTCGTTCATATTGGACATGGTTTTGTCTTCTACGTCTAGCCAATAGTAACTAGGGCTGTAAGGAGAGGCAGCATTGTAGAAAACTTCAGCGGCTTTTTCCATTTCTTGGACACTTTTTCCAGCTACATAAGCGTAGACCCCAACTGGGACATTCCGCTTTTGAAGTTCAGTGATATGACTCTTATAGGCCTTGTCTATTCCATTGATAAAGGAAGCATCATTTTCTTTTGTTGTTTGAGCACCACTGTGAACACGAACAATAGCGCCTGAAATATTTTGTGCGAGGGCATCGTAGTTGATTTCCTCAGGACGCTGCCAGCCAGAGAGGTCAATAATCGGTTTGTCTAAGTGTTTCAAAGCCTGTGCTTCAATCTGCGCTATGTTGGATTTTGTTTTTACAGGATGGTCCTCAAAACGAGGGCGATTCAGGATTAAAATGAAAATCATAATCCCAAAAAAACCAAACAAAATAAGCGGATTTATTTTCTTTCTCATATCTCATAATTTTACCTTAAAAATGAAAAAAAATCAAAAAAAATACTCAAAAAATAGGTTAAGGAAAGGACTATAGAGCATTTTTTCATTCAAGAGCGCGGAATGATTTGAAATATGGTATAATAAAAGGGAATTTCTAGAGAAAAGAGAAGATTATGTCAAATTATGCCATTATTTTAGCAGCGGGTAAAGGGACTCGCATGAAATCTGATTTGCCAAAAGTGTTGCACAAGGTTGCGGGTATTTCTATGTTGGAACATGTTTTCCGTAGTGTGGGAGCTATCCAACCTGAAAAGACAGTAACAGTTGTAGGACATAAGGCAGAATTGGTTGAGCAGGTCTTGGCTGGACAGACAGAATTTGTGACTCAATCTGAACAGTTGGGGACTGGCCATGCAGTTATGATGACAGAGCCTATCCTAGAAGGTTTGTCAGGTCACACTTTGGTCATCGCAGGAGATACTCCTTTAATCACAGGTGAAAGCTTGAAAAACTTGATTGATTTCCACATCAATCATAAAAATGTGGCCACTATCTTGACTGCTGAAACGGATAATCCTTTTGGCTATGGACGAATTGTACGTAATGACAATGCTGAAGTTCTTCGTATTGTTGAGCAGAAGGATGCTACAGATTTTGAAAAGCAAATCAAGGAAATCAACACTGGAACTTACGTCTTTGACAACGAGCGTTTGTTTGAGGCTTTAAAAAATATCAATACCAACAACGCTCAAGGTGAATACTATATTACAGATGTCATTGGCATTTTCCGTGAAGCTGGTGAAAAAGTTGGCGCTTATACTTTGAAAGATTTTGATGAAAGTCTTGGGGTAAATGACCGTGTGGCACTTGCGACTGCTGAGTCGGTTATGCGTCGCCGCATCAATCACCAACACATGGTCAATGGTGTTAGCTTTGTCAATCCAGAAGCAACTTATATCGATATTGATGTTGAGATTGCGCCTGAAGTTCAAATCGAAGCCAATGTTACCTTGAAGGGGCAAACGAAAATTGGTGCTGAGACTGTTTTGACAAATGGTACTTATGTAGTGGATAGCACTATCGGAGCAGGAGCTGTTATTACCAACTCTATGATTGAAGAAAGTAGTGTTGCAGACGGCGTAACAGTCGGACCGTATGCCCACATTCGTCCAGGTTCATCTCTAGGTGCCCAAGTTCATATTGGAAACTTTGTTGAGGTGAAAGGTTCTTCAATCGGTGAGAATACCAAGGCTGGTCATTTGACTTATATTGGAAACTGTGAAGTGGGTAGCCAGGTTAATTTTGGTGCTGGAACCATTACAGTCAACTATGACGGCAAAAACAAATACAAGACAGTCATTGGCAACAATGTCTTTGTTGGTTCAAATTCAACCATTATTGCCCCAGTTGAGTTGGGTGACAATTCCCTCGTTGGTGCTGGTTCAACTATTACTAAAGACGTGCCGGCGGATGCGATTGCTATTGGTCGTGGTCGTCAGGTCAATAAAGACGAATATGCAACACGCCTTCCTCACCATCCTAAGAATCAGTAGGAGCCTATCATGGAATTTGAAGAAAAAACGCTTAGCCGAAAAGAAATCTATCAAGGACCAATTTTTAAACTGGTCCAAGAACAGGTTGAATTACCAGAAGGTAAAGGAGTTGCCCAACGGGATTTGATTTTCCACAATGGAGCTGTCTGCGTTTTAGCTGTAACAGATGAACAAAAACTCATCTTGGTCAAGCAGTACCGCAAAGCCATCGAGGCTGTGTCTTACGAGATTCCAGCTGGAAAACTGGAAGTAGGAGAAAATATAGACCCTGTCGCAGCAGCCCTTCGTGAATTAGAGGAAGAAACAGCCTATACAGGGAAGTTAGAACTTTTGTATGATTTTTATTCAGCCATTGGCTTTTGTAATGAAAAGTTAAAACTATACCTAGCAAGCGATTTGACAAAAGTGGAAAATCCACGTCCGCAGGATGAGGATGAAACCTTGGAAGTCCTTGAAGTGAGCTTAGAAGAAGCCAAGGAATTAATCCAATCAGGTCATATCTGTGATGCCAAGACCATTATGGCTGTTCAGTATTGGGAATTGCACAAAAAATAGAGGAGGTCAGTATGGGTAAACCTTTATTAACGGATGAAATGATTGAAAGAGCTAATAGAGGCGAAAAAATTTCGGGTCCTCCTTTACTTGATGACGAGGAAACCAAGATTTTACCAACCTCTTCTTCCCGTTTTGGCTATGCCAACCCTAAGGGGCATGGTTTTAGCCAGGAAACCTTGAAGATTCAGGTCGAACCGTCTATTCATAAAAGCCGTCGCATTGAAAATACCAAGAGAAATGTCTTCAATTCTAAATTGAATAAAATCTTATTTGCAGTCATCTTTCTCTTGATTTTGCTTGTCTTAGCAATGAAACTTTTGTAATAGAAAAGGAATTGAAATGAAAATAGGAATTATTGCGGCTATGCCAGAAGAACTGGCTTATCTGGTTCAGCATTTAGACAATGCCCAAGAGCAAGTTGTTTTAGGGAATACCTATCATACAGGCACCATTGCCTCTCATGAAGTCGTTCTTGTAGAAAGTGGAATTGGTAAGGTCATGTCTGCTATGAGTGTGGCGATTTTGGCTGATCATTTCCAAGTGGATGCTCTTATTAATACGGGATCAGCTGGGGCAGTAGCAGAGGGTATTGCTGTTGGGGATGTCGTGATTGCTGACAAATTAGCCTATCATGATGTGGATGTTACAGCTTTTGGCTATGCTTATGGACAAATGGCGCAACAACCACTTTATTTCGAATCAGATAAAACCTTTGTTGCCAAAATCCAAGAGAGTTTATCTCAATTGGACCAAAACTGGCATCTTGGTTTGATTGCTACAGGAGATAGTTTTGTTGCAGGAAATGACAAGATAGAAGCGATTAAGTCCCATTTTCCAGATGTTTTGGCTGTTGAGATGGAGGGGGCAGCGATTGCTCAGGCAGCGCATGCTCTTAATCTTCCAGTTTTAGTCATCCGAGCTATGAGTGACAATGCCAACCATGAAGCAAACATCTCTTTTGATGAGTTTATTATCGAAGCTGGACGTCGCTCTGCCCAAGTCTTACTAGCCTTTTTGAAGGCCTTAGATTAAGCGAAAATTTGACAGTTTTTCTAGCTTATGATAAGATTTAAGTAAAGAAAAGCTAGAAAACGTTTCAGAGGATATTATGAGTATTGAAATGACCGTCAGTGAGATTGCAGAGGTCTTAGGATTATCTCGCCAAGCAATCAATAACCGTGTCAAAGAATTACCAGAAGAAGACACAGATAAAAATGACAAAGGGGTAACAGTCGTTACCAGAAGTGGCTTGATTAAGCTAGAAGAAATCTATAAAAAAACGATTTTTGAAGATGAGCCTGTCAGTGAAGATGTCAAGCAACGTGAACTGATGGAGATTCTGGTTGATGAGAAGAATGCAGAAATTCTCCGTCTTTATGAACAATTAAAAGCCAAGGATCGTCAGTTGTCAGAAAAAGACGAGCAGATGCGTATCAAAGACCGTCAGATTGCTGAGAAAGACAAACAACTCGATCAGCAGCAACAATTGACCCTTCAAGCCATGAAGGATCAAGAAAATCTTAAGCTAGAGCTGGACCAAGCAAAAGAAGAAGTCCAATCCACTAAGAAAGGCTTTTTTGCTCGTTTATTTGGAGGATAATCAAGGAGCTGTTTAGGTTAAATGCTAACCTGATGGCTTCTTTTGTTTCTAAATAGTATAGTTGCTCAAGTAAAATAACAGTATAGGAGAGGTAGAAAATGGAACGATTAGAAGATTACATTGCTTTTGACTTAGAATTTAATCAGCATGAAGGACAAACACACTTGATTCAAGTATCGGCAGTGCGTTTTAGAGATGGTCAGGAAATCGATGCCTATGATTCCTATGTTCATACCAGTGTGCCTCTAAAAAGTTTTATCAATGGTTTGACTGGGATTACAGCCGAGACCTTAAAAGATGCTCCTCCAGTGGAGGAAGTCATAAAAGAATTCCAAGAGTTTGTGGGTTCTTTACCCATGGTAGGCTACAATGCTGCTAAAAGTGATCTACCTATTTTAGCGGATCATGGTTTAGACTACAGCCAGCAGTATAAGGTGGATTTGTATGATGAAGCTTTTGAACGTCGGAGCTCGGATTTACATGGTATTGCCAATCTCAAATTGCAAACTGTTGCCTCATTTCTTGGATTTCAAGGTCAGTCTCATAATAGCTTAGAGGATGCTCGGATGACGGCGCGTGTTTACGAGTCCTTCCTAGAGTCGGATCAAGCTAGAGAATTGTTAGAAACAGAAAGTAGCCTATCAAACAATCCTTTTGGAGGCTTGGACTTGTCTCAATTATTTGACTAGGAGTGCCTATGAAACCTGAAAAACCTAAAAATCTAGATTTTAAGCAGATATACTTTAATCTAGATAAAATACTCTTTCTTTTCTTTTTGACTTTTATGATGATTGAGTTTGTCTGGTTACCATCAAATTCTTGGATTGCTGGACTTTTGCTCCGTCAGACAGGCTATCTCTTTCTTTCCTACAACAATATTTTTGCCATTATAAAGGGTTCTCCCTTTGTTAGTCTTGCTTTATTTATTCTGGTAATTGTTAATTTATTGGTCGCCTATTACCAGATAGGACTTCTCTTTATCGGAGCTCGCCATCTCCTCTATCATGAAAGGAGAACTCTGCTGGAGTACAGTCGCAAGGTCTTTCGTCAAAGTTTCTTGTTTATGAAGCAAGTGACGATTTCAAAAATGGCCTTTATCTTCTTTTATGTCATGATGCTCTTTCCATTGATTCGAAAGATTTTAAAGATTTACTACCTAAATAAAATTGTCATTCCGGACTTTATCGTTGATTATGTGGAAGACAAGTATTGGCTAGTAGGTATAGTGGTTACTATTCTGGCTTTACTTCTATTTTACATTTCAGTTCGTTTCATGTTTGCCCTACCTCAGCTTTTATTTGAGAAGAAAACAGTCAAAGAGGCAGTCAGATACAGTCTAGAGAAGACAAGAAAGCACTCCTGGTTTTATACTTGGAACTTGCTTTGGATTGTCGTCAAAACCTACCTATTTTTCATTCTTTTATTGATTCCAATCTTGGCAAGTCAGGTACTGATGGATGGATTGACCCATAAGGAATCTCTTGTGCTGGGAATTATCAACTTTGTCTTGATTAAGAATTTCCACTATATGGCCTTGACTTACTTTCTCATTAAGTTTGTTTCCTTCTTAACAGGGGAAGAATTAGAAATCACACCAAGGAGAAAGAAAGACCACTGGATGAGATGGGGAGTGATGGGCTGTGCTTGTATCTTTTTCGCTCTTGAGGGTTATGTTTATTTAGAAGCTCCAGTTTCACATAAACCTTTAGTCATTTCTCACAGGGGAGTATCTAATAAGAATGGTGTGCAAAATACCGTCCAATCACTAGAAAAAACCGCTCAGTTATCTCCAGATTTCGTTGAGACAGATGTTCAGGAAACAAAAGATGGCCAGTTTGTCATGATGCATGATGCTAATATCAAGAATTTGACAGGAGTTAATGCCAATCCACAGGATCTAACTTTGAAAGAATTAACTAAACTTGATATTTCAGAAAATGGTTATCATAGCAAGGTGTCTAGTTTTGATGACTATCTCAATAAAGCCAATGAATTACATCAAAAACTCCTCATTGAAATTAAAACCAGTCGAAAAGATAGCCCAGATATGATGAAACGTTTTATGGAAAAATATGGAACGATTCTTAAGCAGAATGGTCACCAAATGCAATCCTTGGACTACCATGTGATTGACCAGGTTTTAGCCTACGATACTCAAATTCCAGTCTTTTTAATCCTACCTTATAATAGTATTTTTCCAAGAACCAAGGCTACAGGTTATACCATGGAGTATTCAACTTTAGATGAAAATTTTGTCAACAAGCTTTGGAATACCGATCAGAAATTGTACGTTTGGACCATCAATAGTTCAGAGTCCTTTGATAAATCTGTTCAGTTAGGAGCAGATGGCATGATAACAGATGACTTGGAAATGATTCAAGACCAGGTAACCATTGCCCAAGAAGACCCAGAGTATACTGAATTGCTTTTCAAACAGGCCATGGAATTCTTTAATTTTTAGTAAGCAAAAAGAGGTTGAGCAAAAAATCACCTTTAAAATAGCAAAAAAACGAGCATTGTATCAGTTGGATATGCTCGTTTTATTATGCCATGGTTTATAATTGATACCCAATGAAAATCAAAGAGCAAACTAGGAAGCTAGCCGCAGGTTGCTCAAAGTACAACTTTGAGGTTGCAGATAAAACTGACGAAGTCAGTAACATACGTACGGTAAGGTGATGCTGACGTGGTTTGAAGAGATTTTAGAAGAGTATGAAATAAGAATAAAACAGGAAGTAATGCCTATGAAGTGGTTGAACTAGGTTATTTATGTCAGATGTAAAAGGGTTACTAACTTCTGCGTGAAGAAGGCTTTTGAATTTATGTCAAACAGAAAATGGATGTTTTCCCTTTTGGGGCAGATGAGAGAGTAATGTTGACGCGTGCAGAGTTTATGTTAGAGACAAATAAGTCATCACAACATAGCTAGGATTCATCTTTATGAGTATGAATCTCACAAAATTGGTCAAGAATCTAGCATCTAAAACATCAATTATAAAAAAACACAGTCTCTCTTTGGCTTGATTGTGGTCAAGGCAGAAGTTACTGCGCAGTTTTATTTTTGAGTTGATTTTTTATTAGGTCATGTGCTTACTGAGGATTGCTTTTATTTTCCGAAGTTGGGGTATTGGACTGTTTTTCATTTTCAGTAGCAGGTTTACTTGGAGCAGGAGCAGGAGTAGAAGAATCCTGAGTTGATGTTTTCTGCTCTTCTTTTTTCTCTTCCTTGACGCTAGATTTTGGCGTTTCTTCTTGTTGTGTTTTTTCTTGAGAAGTGTTGTTTTCCTTATTAGGACTAGTGTTTTCCTGAGGGGATTCTTTTTGAATTTCTTTGACAATTGTTGTCGTCTGGCTTGTCGTAGGTTCTTTTTTAGTATTTTTGTTATTATCCAAGGCGTTCATGATAGTGATACTTGCGGTAATTAAGCCAAGGATACTAGCGATAGTAGCGACGGTTTTTTGAAAGACTGTAAAGCCTTTTTTGATGTGTTCTGTTTTTGGTTTTGAAGTTCTACGATAATTAGACATGCATTCTCTCCTTTAATTAAAATTTATTATACCGCATTTCTTTAAAAAAATCTTAAAAAAAGAGGAATTGCCCTTTCTTGTCGCAAGCTCCGTTTCATGATACAATAGAAGGAGTGATTTTAGAAAGCGTGAGAAAACATGATTTACTTTGATAATTCGGCGACGACCAAGCCCTATCCTGAAGCACTTGAAACTTATATGCAGGTCGCTTCAAAAATTTTAGGAAATCCATCTAGTCTCCATCGTTTGGGAGACCAGGCAACACGAATTTTAGATGCTTCACGTCAACAGATTGCAGATTTAATCGGTAAGAAAAGTGATGAAATCTTCTTTACATCTGGTGGAACAGAAGGTGATAACTGGGTTATCAAGGGTGTGGCCTTTGAAAAAGCCCAGTTTGGCAAGCACATCATCGTATCAGCCATTGAACATCCGGCAGTCAAAGAGTCAGCCCTTTGGTTGAAAAATCAAGGGTTTGAGGTAGATTTTGCTCCAGTTGATGAGAAAGGGTTTGTGGATGTTGAAGCGCTAGCAGATTTGATACGACCAGATACAACCCTCGTTTCCATCATGGCAGTTAACAATGAAATTGGCTCTGTTCAGCCCATTGAGGCTATTTCAAAACTATTGGCAGACAAGCCAACTATTTCCTTCCATGTTGATGCGGTTCAGGCTCTTGCCAAGATTCCGACTGAAAAGTATCTGACAGAACGAGTGGATTTTGCGACCTTCTCTAGTCACAAGTTCCACGGAGTTCGTGGTGTTGGTTTTGTCTATATCAAGTCTGGCAAGAAGATTACGCCTCTTTTAACAGGTGGTGGTCAGGAGCGTGATTATCGTTCGACAACTGAAAATGTGGCAGGAATTGCAGCGACAGCCAAGGCTCTCCGTTTATCTATGGAAAAGCTAGATATCTTTAGGAGCAAGACTGGGCAGATGAAGGCAGTGATTCGTCAAGCCCTTCTGGATTATCCAGATATTTTTGTCTTCTCGGATGAGGAAGACTTCGCCCCTCATATCCTGACTTTTGGAATCAAGGGTGTTCGTGGTGAAGTCATCGTTCACGCCTTTGAAGACTATGATATTTTCATCTCAACGACCTCTGCTTGTTCGTCCAAGGCAGGGAAACCTGCAGGTACCTTGATTGCCATGGGAGTGGATAAAGATAAGGCCCAGTCAGCTGTGCGTCTTAGTCTAGACCTTGAAAATGATATGAGTCAGGTCGAGCAGTTTTTGACCAAGTTAAAATTAATTTACAATCAAACTAGAAAAGTAAGATAGGAGCATTTATGCAGTATTCAGAAATTATGATTCGCTACGGAGAATTGTCAACCAAGGGCAAAAACCGTATGCGTTTCATCAATAAACTTCGCAATAATATTTCAGACGTTTTGTCTATCTATCCCCAAGTTAAGGTAACAGCAGATCGCGATCGTGCCCACGCTTACCTCAATGGAGCAGATTACACAGCAGTAGCAGAATCGCTCAAACAAGTTTTTGGAATTCAAAACTTTTCCCCTGTTTATAAGGTTGAAAAATCTGTAGAAGTTCTGAAGTCTGCTGTCCAAGAGATTATGCAGGACATCTACAAGGAAGGCATGACCTTTAAAATCTCTAGTAAGCGTAGCGACCACAACTTTGCGTTGGATAGTCGTGAACTCAACCAAACCCTTGGAGGTGCTGTTTTCGAAGCCATTCCAAATGTGCAAGCTCAAATGAAAAGTCCTGACATCAATCTTCAGGTGGAGATACGTGAAGAAGCAGCCTATCTTTCTTATGAAACCATTCGTGGGGCTGGTGGTTTGCCAGTTGGAACTTCAGGTAAAGGGATGCTCATGTTGTCAGGAGGGATCGACTCACCTGTAGCAGGTTATCTTGCACTTAAGCGTGGAGTGGATATTGAGGCCGTTCACTTTGCCAGTCCACCATATACTAGTCCTGGTGCCCTTAAAAAAGCCCAAGATTTGACTCGAAAATTGACCAAGTTTGGAGGAAATATCCAGTTTATCGAAGTTCCTTTTACAGAGATTCAAGAGGAAATCAAGGCTAAAGCGCCAGAAGCTTACTTGATGACTCTAACTCGTCGCTTTATGATGAGGATTACCGACCGTATTCGTGAGGTACGAAATGGTTTAGTTATCATCAATGGGGAAAGCCTAGGTCAAGTAGCCAGCCAAACCTTGGAGAGCATGCAGGCTATCAATGCAGTTACCAACACTCCCATCATCCGTCCAGTTGTGACAATGGATAAGTTGGAAATCATTGACATTGCTCAGGCAATCGATACCTTTAACATTTCAATCCAACCGTTTGAAGACTGTTGTACGATTTTTGCACCAGATCGCCCAAAGACTAATCCTAAGATTAAGAATGCAGAGCAGTATGAAGCACGTATGGATGTTGAAGGTTTAGTTGAGCGAGCTGTGGTTGGAATCATGATTACTGAGATTACACCGCAGGCTGAAAAAGATGAAGTGGATGACTTGATTGATAATTTGCTCTAATCAGAAAATCCAGAAGAATATAGAAAAATAGATGAAAAAGTTAGTTTTTAATTCCAAAAGTGGAAGCAAAACTAACTTTTTTTCTATAATTGTGATATAATAAAATAAAATTTTGAATATAGAGAGTTTTCTGACAATGAATCAATCCTACTTTTATTTAAAAATGAAAGAACACAAACTCAAGGTTCCTTATACAGGTAAGGAACGCCGTGTACGTGTTCTTCTTCCTAAAGATTATGAGAAAGACACGGATCGTTCCTATCCTGTTGTTTACTTTCATGACGGGCAAAATGTTTTTTATAGCAAGGAGTCTTTCATTGGTCATTCATGGAAGATTATCCCAGCTATTAAGCGTAATCCTGATATCAGTCGCATGATTGTCGTAGCCATTGACAATGATGGTATGGGGCGGATGAATGAGTATGCGGCTTGGAAGTTCCAAGAATCTCCTATCCCAGGGCAGCAGTTTGGCGGTAAGGGTGTGGAGTATGCCGAGTTTGTCATGGAGGTGGTCAAGCCTTTTATCGATGAAACTTATCGTACAAAAGCAGACCGCCAGCATACAGCCATGATTGGTTCCTCACTAGGAGGCAATATTACCCAGTTTATCGGTTTGGAATACCAAGACCAAATTGGTTGCTTGGGCGTCTTTTCATCTGCTAACTGGCTCCATCAAGAAGCCTTTAATCGCTATATTGAACGCAAGAAACTATCGCCTGACCAGCGTATCTTTATCTATGTTGGAACTGAAGAAGCAGATGATACGGACAAGACCCTGATGGCTGGTAATATTAAACAAGCCTATATCGACTCATCGCTTCGCTATTACCATGATTTGATAGCAGGTGGGGTACACTTAGATAATCTTGTCTTGAAAGTTCAGTCTGGTGCCATCCATAGTGAAATCCCTTGGTCGGAGAATTTACCAGACTGTCTGAGATTTTTTGCAGAAAACTGGTAAAGTAAGAAAGGAGAAAATATGCATATTGAACATCTTAGCCACTGGAGTGGTCACCTCAACCGTGAAATGTATCTCAACCGTTATGGACATGCTGGGATTCCAGTTGTGGTCTTTGCTTCATCAGGTGGTAGTCACAACGAATACTATGATTTTGGCATGATTGATGCCTGTGCTTCCTTTATCGAGGAAGGCCGTGTCCAGTTCTTTACCCTGTCCAGTGTAGATAGTGAGAGCTGGTTGGCCACTTGGAAAAATGGGCACGACCAAGCGGAGATGCATCGTGCCTACGAGCGCTATGTGATTGAGGAGGCCATTCCTTTTATCAAGCACAAGACAGGTTGGTTTGATGGAATGATGACGACAGGTTGCTCAATGGGCGCCTACCATGCACTCAATTTCTTCCTTCAGCATCCAGATGTCTTTACCAAGGTGATAGCTCTCAGTGGCGTTTACGACGCACGTTTCTTTGTCGGCGATTACTACAATGACGATGCTATTTACCAAAACTCGCCAGTAGATTATATCTGGAACCAGAACGACGGCTGGTTTATTGACCGTTATCGTCAGGCAGAGATTGTGCTGTGTACGGGTCTTGGTGCTTGGGAACAAGACGGTCTACCATCTTTCTACAAGCTCAAAGAAGCCTTTGACCAGAAACAAATTCCAGCCTGGTTTGCTGAATGGGGACACGATGTCGCCCACGACTGGGAATGGTGGCGCAAACAAATGCCTTATTTCCTTGGAAATCTCTATTTATAAAAGGAGTTACCTATGAATTACCTTGTTATTTCTCCCTACTATCCACAAAACTTTCAACAGTTTACCATTGAACTAACTAATAAAGGCATCACAGTCTTGGGGATTGGCCAAGAACCATACGAGCAATTGGATGAACCTTTACGCAATAGCCTGACCGAGTATTTTCGTGTAGATAACCTCGAGAACATAGATGAAGTCAAGAGAGCAGTTGCTTTCCTTTTCTATAAACATGGTCCAATTGATCGCATCGAATCCCACAATGAATATTGGCTAGAGTTGGACGCAAGTCTTCGTGAGCAATTCAATGTTTTTGGTGCCAAACCAGAGGATCTCAAAAAGACGAAATTTAAGTCTGAAATGAAGAAGCTTTTCAAAAAAGCAGGTGTCCCTGTGGTCCCTGGAGCTGTTATCAAGACGGAAGCAGATGTTGATCAAGCAGTGAACGAAATCGGCCTTCCAATGATTGCCAAACCTGATAATGGAGTGGGAGCAGCCGCCACCTTTAAGCTTGAGACAGAGGACGATATCAATCACTTCAAGGATGAGTGGGATCATTCAACTATTTATTTCTTTGAGAAATTTGTCTCTTCCAGCGAAATCTGTACCTTTGATGGTCTAGTGGACAAGGATGGAAAGATTGTTTTTTCAACAACTTTTGACTACGCCTATACACCGCTTGATCTCATGATTTACAAGATGGACAATTCTTATTACGTTCTCAAGGATATGGATCCTAAATTACGTAAATATGGTGAGGCAATTGTCAAGGAATTTGGCATGAAAGAACGGTTCTTTCATATTGAGTTTTTCCGTGAAGGGGATGATTACATCGCCATTGAGTACAATAACCGCCCTGCAGGTGGTTTCACTATTGATGTTTATAACTTTGCTCACTCCTTGGATCTTTATCGTGGATATGCTGCTATTGTAGCAGGAGAAGAGTTCCCAGCGTCAGAGTTTGAAGCTCAGTATTGTTTGGCTACATCACGTCGTGCAAATGCTCACTATGTCTATTCTGAGGAGGACTTGCTTGCCAAATATAGCCAGCAGTTCAAGGTTAAAAAAATCATGCCAGCGGCCTTCGCAGAACTTCAAGGGGATTACCTTTATATGCTGACAACTCCGAGTCGACAAGAAATGGAGCAGATGATTGCAGATTTCGGACAACGTCAAGCTTAAGGGACTATAGGATTAAGGAAAATGTCTTTCTTAATCCTTTTGTTTTTTATGAGAAACACAGCAGATTGAAACAAGAGTAGGACAAAAGAGCCTCGTAAAAGAGTCTGTGATAAAAGTCTAACCTTAAATATAAAAAGCGAACAAAACAAGTTATCTGACACTCAGAATTCTGTCTTGTTCGCTTTTTTGTCTAATCTATCGATTTTTAAAATTTATAATAAAGAATTCCTGAAATCAAAATCTTTTTGTCCCAGACTCTTTTTGAGGTGCTTTTTGATATGAGCCCATGTTTTCTCAATAGGATTGTACTCAGGTGAGTAGGGAGGAAGAAGAAATAAAGCTACTTTTTCTGGGGCTTGTTCATAGTAGATATGATTCTTTTTTTCGAGTGTAGCCCATAGCTTTGGGAGCATAGTGGATAGTATAGTAGATTGAAATAAGATGTGAACAAAGTGATTGAGAAAGTCAATTTTTTCTAGAAATGTTTCAGCAACCGTAATGTACTACTCTAGATTCAATACGCTATAGTTGGATGACAGCCAAATTCAGAAGCTATTTCAGTCAAATAAGCGTCTGGATTATCAGTAAGATAGTTTTTAAGTCTATCTCTATCAACTTTTCTTGGTTTTGTTCCTTTTACTTGATGGTTTAGATCACCTATTTTCTCTTTTAGATAATGGGATTACGTGAGATTTGGAAAACGTGTGATGCTTCTGTTATACTACCTGTTCGCTTACAATAGGCAAGAACTTTTTTACGTAAATCTATTGAATATGGCATAAGATGACTGCACCACATTGTGTACTATCTTTAGTTCATTTTGTCATATCTCTGTCGAAATAGGTTACTAATATTAATGTACGGGCTCTATGTATGTCAAAAATAAGTTCAGTTATTGAATTGATTGCACTAAACGAGATAGAATAATTTGAGTCTTTTATGCAATCTCCATATAGGATTCATTACGACAGATACCTTAGATTCTTTTTATTGAAGAAATTTTCTGAAAATTACAAAATATACTTGCTATTTTAGAAAAAAAGTGTAGAATATAAGAAATAGGTTTTTAGAATAAGGAGTGGAATATGACAGTAACGATTGATTGGGAAAATCTCGGTTTTTCCTATATGAAATTACCTTATCGCTATATTGCTCATTTTAAAAATGGACAATGGAATCAAGGAGAACTTACAGAAGATGCAACTTTGCATATTTCAGAGTCTTCTCCAAGTCTTCACTATGGTCAACAAGCCTTTGAAGGTTTGAAAGCTTACCGTACTAAGGATGGTAGTGTTCAACTTTTCCGTCCTGACGAAAATGCTAAACGTCTGCAACGTACTTGTAATCGTCTCTTGATGCCACAAGTTCCGACAGACATGTTTGTAGAAGCTTGTAAGGCAGTTGTCCGAGCGAATGAAGAATACGTACCACCATATGGAACAGGTGGAACCCTTTATCTTCGTCCACTTTTGATTGGTGTTGGAGATATTATCGGGGTTAAACCAGCAGAGGAATATATTTTCACCATCTTTGCTATGCCAGTTGGAAATTACTTTAAGGGTGGTTTGGTTCCAACCAACTTCTTGATTCAGGATGAATACGACCGTGCGGCTCCAAATGGTACAGGTGCGGCTAAGGTTGGTGGGAACTATGCTGCAAGTCTCTTGCCAGGGAAATTGGCCAAGTCACGTCATTTCTCAGATGTTATCTATCTAGACCCATCAACTCATACAAAGATTGAAGAAGTCGGTTCAGCTAACTTCTTTGGAATTACAGCTGACAATGAGTTTGTAACACCATTGAGTCCATCTATCTTGCCATCTATTACTAAGTATTCTTTGCTTTATTTGGCAGAACACCGCTTGGGCTTAACTCCTATTGAGGGGGATGTCCCAATTGATAACCTTGACCGTTTTGTAGAGGCAGGTGCCTGTGGTACGGCAGCAGTTATTTCGCCAATTGGTGGAATTCAGCACGGTGATGATTTCCATGTATTCTATAGTGAAACAGAAGTAGGTCCTGTGACTCGTAAACTCTATGATGAATTGACAGGTATTCAGTTTGGTGATATTGAAGCGCCAGAAGGTTGGATTGTAAAAGTAGATTAAAATAAACAAAAGGAGATTTTTATGAAATCGAAAAAGTGGCTCTTAACAGCAGGAGTGGTCCTGAGCACAACAGCTCTTTTAGTGGCTTGTGGAAAAGCTGATAAAGAAGCAGATGCACCGACAACATTTTCATATGTCTATGCAGTAGATCCAGCATCTTTGGACTATAGTATAGCGACTCGTACATCTACAACAGATGTCATCGGGAACGTGGTTGATGGCTTGATGGAAAACGACCAATACGGAAATGTTATTCCTTCCTTGGCTGAAGATTGGTCTGTCTCAAAAGATGGTTTGACTTATACCTACAAACTTCGTAAAGGAGTTAAATGGTACACTTCTGAAGGTGAAGAATATGCAGAAGTAACAGCCCATGACTTTGTAACAGGATTAAAACACGTAGCTGACGGTAAGTCAGACGGTGTCTCTCTCATCCAAAATTCAATTAAGGGTTTGGATGCCTACATGACTGGTGAGACCAATGATTTCTCTACAGTTGGTGTTAAGGCCTTGGACGATTATACAGTTGAATATACCCTAAATAAACCAGAAAGTTTCTGGAACTCTAAAGTTACAACAGCGACGATGTTGCCTGTAAATGAAGAGTTTTTGAAGGCATCAGGTAAAGATTATGGAGCAGTTACTCCAGCAGGGATTCTTTACAATGGTCCTTATATCTTGAAGACCTTGACTTCTAAATCGTTAATTGAATACGAGAAAAATCCAAACTACTGGGATAAAGAAAAGGTAAAAATCGAGAAGATCAAATTGACCTACTACGATGGTTCTGATCAGGAATCGTTGATTCGTAGTTTCTCTTCTGGTGCATATACGACAGCTCGTCTCTTCCCAAGTAGCTCAAACTTCGCTTCAACTTTGGAACAATACGGAGATAAAATCACTTATAGCCCACAGGACTCAAGTAGTTATTACTTCACCTTTAACGTAAATCGTCAGTCATATAATAAAACTGCGAAAACGAGTGAGGAACAAAAGACTTCTACAAAAGAAGCTATGCTTAATAAGGACTTCCGTCAGGCTATCAACTTTGCCTTCAACCGCCATTCTTATGCTGCCCAGTTAAATGGTGAAGACGGTGCGGACAAGATTATTCGTAACAGTCTCGTTCCTGACAACTTTGTACAAGCAGGTGGTAAAAACTTTGGTCAAATCGCTCAAGCAGAGTTGGTGAACTATGGTGACCAATGGAAAGGTGTTGAGCTAGTTGACGGTAAGGATTCTATCTACAATCCTGACAAGGCTAAAGCTGCGTTCGAAAAAGCTAAGAAAGACTTGGAATCTAAAGGGGTAACCTTCCCAATTCACTTGGATGTCCCAGTTGAACAAACAGATACCATCGCCGTTCAACAAAGTAACTCTTTCAAACAGTCAATCGAATCAACTCTTGGTGCTGAAAATGTTGTTATCGACGTTCTTCAAATGACAGATAATGAAAAGGAAACAATCACTTCACAAGCGCGTGTTCCTTCTCAAAAAGACTATGATTTGAACAGTACAGGATGGGCTCCAAGTTATCAAGACCCAGCATCTTACTTGAATATCATGGATCCTAAATCAGGTTCTGCTATGAAACACCTTGGTATTACTAAAGGGAAAGATAAGGATGTTGTAGCGAAACTTGGTTTGGATCAATATAAGAAATTATTGGATGATGCCGATTCAGAAACTACGAATCTTGAAGAGCGCTATGAAAAATATGCCAAGGCTCAAGCTTGGTTGACAGATAGTTCATTATTGATGCCAACAGCCTCATCTGGTGGTTCTCCAGTTGTAAGTAATGTCGTGCCATTCTCAAAACCATACTCACAAGTTGGTATTAAAGGTGACCCATATATCTTTAAAGGAATGAAATTGCAAAAAGATATCGTTACAACAAAAGAATATGAAGAAGCACTGAAAAAATGGCAAAAAGAAAAATTGGAATCAAATGGTAAGTACCAAAAAGAACTAGAAAAACACATTAAATAAAGCAGAAAACTCTATATCAGACACGGAATGATATAGAGTTTTTTCTTGCTAGTTTTTGGATTTTCTTGTAAAATAGAAAAAGTGAAGAGAGGTATGAAATGAGTAAGAAAGATAAAAAAATTGAAATTCAAGTAGCAGATGCCAAAGTCAGTGTAGGAAAAGACAGTTTTGAAGGCTATACCTTGACCATTGGTAAAAAAGTTATCGGAGAAATTGCCGAATTAGATGGACAATTTGCCATCATAAAGAATGGGAATGTCGATAGTTTTTATAAAAAATTGGAAAAAGCTGTGGAAATTTTGATTGAAAATTATAATTTAGCAAAATAAGTCTTGTTTTTTTGAAATTTTCATGATATAATAGTCCATGTTGATTGTAGGAGAGATAGCGAAGAGGCTAAACGCGGCGGACTGTAAATCCGCTCCTTCGGGTTCGGGGGTTCGAATCCCTCTCTCTCCATATCACATTGGGGTATAGCCAAGCGGTAAGGCAAGGGACTTTGACTCCCTCATGCGTTGGTTCGAATCCAGCTACCCCAGTTCTTAGGTAATAATCAAGATAAAAAGCAAAATATCTTAGGGTATTTTATTTTTATAATTGAAAGACGTGAACGATATGAACATGTCCTTGCGGGTGCTTAGGAAAAAAATTATAAGTATGTCAAGTTTAAGAAAAACTTGATTGTTGGAGGATTTTTTAGATGAACGAATTTGAAGATTTGCTAAATAGCGTTAGCCAAGTTGAGACTGGTGATGTTGTTAGTGCTGAAGTATTGACAGTTGATGCGACTCAAGCTAACGTTGCAATCTCTGGAACTGGTGTTGAAGGTGTCTTGACTCTTCGCGAATTGACAAACGATCGCGATGCAGATATCAATGACTTTGTTAAAGTAGGAGAAGTATTGGATGTTCTTGTACTTCGTCAAGTAGTTGGTAAAGATACTGATACAGTTACATACCTTGTATCTAAAAAACGCCTTGAAGCTCGCAAAGCATGGGACAAACTTGTTGGTCGCGAAGAAGAAGTTGTTACTGTTAAAGGAACTCGTGCCGTTAAAGGTGGACTTTCAGTAGAATTTGAAGGTGTTCGTGGATTTATCCCAGCTTCAATGTTGGATACTCGTTTCGTACGTAACACTGAGCGTTTTGTAGGTCAAGAATTTGATGCTAAAATCAAAGAAGTTGACGCTAAAGAAAACCGCTTCATCCTTTCACGTCGTGAAGTTGTTGAAGCAGCTACAGCAGCAGCTCGCGCTGAAGTATTCGGTAAATTGGCTGTTGGTGATGTTGTAACTGGTAAAGTTGCCCGTATCACAAGCTTCGGTGCTTTCATCGACCTTGGTGGTGTTGACGGATTGGTTCACTTGACTGAATTGTCACATGAACGTAACGTATCACCAAAATCAGTTGTAACTGTTGGTGAAGAAATTGAAGTGAAAATCCTTGATCTTAACGAAGAAGAAGGACGTGTATCACTTTCACTTAAAGCAACAACACCTGGACCATGGGATGGCGTTGAGCAAAAATTGGCTAAAGGTGATGTAGTAGAAGGAACAGTTAAACGTTTGACTGACTTCGGTGCATTTGTTGAAGTATTGCCAGGTATCGATGGACTTGTTCACGTATCACAAATTTCACACAAACGTATTGAAAATCCAAAAGAAGCTCTTAAAGTTGGTCAAGAAGTTAAAGTTAAAGTTCTTGAAGTTAACGCAGATGCAGAGCGCGTATCACTTTCTATCAAAGCTCTTGAAGAGCGTCCAGCTCAAGAAGAAGGACAAAAAGAAGAAAAACGTGCTGCTCGTCCACGTCGTCCAAAACGTCAAGAAAAACGTGATTTCGAACTTCCAGAAACACAAACAGGATTCTCAATGGCTGACTTGTTCGGTGATATCGAACTTTAATCAAATTGAAAATTCACAAAATCCTTTGTTTACTAAACAAGGGATTTTTCTTTTGTCTGTAAGCCTTTTTTGATATAATAGTTCTATGTTAGAATCAGAAAAACAATCACGTTATCAAATGTTAAATGAGGAGCTCTCTTTTTTATTGGAAGGCGAAACTAATGTTTTGGCTAATCTTTCCAACGCCAGTGCTCTTCTAAACTCACGCTTTCCTAATACCGTATTTGCAGGCTTTTATCTGTTCGATGGAAAGGAATTGGTTCTAGGTCCTTTCCAAGGAGGTGTTTCCTGCATCCGTATTGCGCTAGGCAAAGGTGTTTGTGGGGAGGCAGCTTATTTTCAGGAAACTGTTCTGGTTGATGATGTAACAACTTATCCCAACTATATTTCTTGTGATAGTCGAGCTAAAAGTGAA